>CAZWSD010000312.1:0-4563 GCA_964636535.1 uncultured Acidobacterium sp.
TCTTCGAGATTCTGCCGGTACATGGAGTTCTGCTGGACGAGGCGGCGGTAGTCGAGGGCTCGCTCGATGGTGGCCATGAGCTGCTCGCGTGCAAATGGCTTGAGCAGGTAGTCGTAAGCGCCGCGTCGCATGGCGGAGATGGCCACGCCGACGTCCTGGAGGGCGGTGACCATGACCATGGGGGTGTCGGGATGAATCTCGCGGAGTTTGTCGAGGAGACGGATGCCATCTACGCCGTGGACGGCAATGTCTGAGAGGACCACGTCATAGGGCGCATCCTGCTCGATGTGGGCCAAGGCCTCGTGACCGTTTGCAGCGAGCACGGGGAGGAAGTTGGATTTTTCGAGCATGTTACCGATGACGGATCGCGTATAGGGCTCTTCATCGACGACCAGAATACGGCTTGTGGTCATTTGGCACTCCGCGGCGCTGCTAGCGATCAGGTCCATGTGATAGGAGTATCTTACTGGATATTACCGGGCCCGTATGCCATTCGGTTGAAGTGCCTATGGCATGAAAAGATACCACGTTCGGCTCCTGGACAGAGATACTGCCGGACACGGGGGTTCGGGCTAGAGCGACGCAACATAAACTTTGGTAAGGGGTCAAGTTGCTCGAATTCGAAAAATCCGTACTGGGCAACCTGGGACCGCAAGCGGTGGCCACGCAGCGGGCTGAGAAGAATATCGACCAGATTCGGCGGGATGTTTACGACAGTCACCGGCACCGGGTGTATGCGCTGGCCTATTACATGACGGGGGACGAGCTGAGCGCCGAAGATCTGCTGGCGCGTTGTTTTACGCGGGCGTTTGCGGGCAAGGAGGCGCCGGACGGGGCGGATGTGGACGCTTCTCTGCTGGCGGAGCTGCGCCGGGACGGGGTGCTGGGCGAGATTGAGCTGCGTGAGGCGCCGGAGGTTGGCGTGAGCGGCGCGGCGGGTGGGAATATTCTGCGGACCGATCTTGAGGAGGCGGTGCGGGGGTTGCCGGCCGGCGAGCGGCTGGTTTTTCTTTTGAGCGATGTTGAGGGCTATTCGGCGGCACGGGTTGCGGCACTGACGGGGCGGCGGGAAGCCGAGATTGCGAGGGCCGTGCTGGGGGCGCGGCTCAGGCTGCGGGAAGCAACCGCGGCGGCGAGAAAGAAGCGCGAAGCGAGCGCGCGGGCGCAGGAAGAGACGGAGATTGCGGGGGACGCGGATCGTTCCTAACGCGGACCGTTCCCAGGCCCGAGGGGGGCATCGAGGCATGGGAGCGGACTTTATCCACAGGTTGACGCGGATCAGCTGGAAGCCTTGCGGGAATCAAGCTGGGCGCGGCGGCGGGCCGCCCATCCGGGCTTTACGCTCTGCTGGGGCCGGCCGAGGGCGAGAGCATCCTGGGGAACATCCTCAGTGATGCATGAGGCTGCGGCGACGTAGGCTCCGTTGCCGATGACCAGGGGCGCGACGAGGGTGGAATCGCTGCCGACGAAGACGCCGTCGCCGATGATGGTGCGATGCTTGAGCTGGCCGTCGTAGTTGCAGGTGATGGTGCCGGCGCCGATGTTGGAGCCGGAGCCGATTTCGGCGTCTCCGAGGTAGGTGAGGTGGTTTGCCTTGGAGCCCTTGCCCATGCGGACGTTCTTGGCCTCAACGAAGTTTCCCAGGTGGGCTTCTTCGCCGATAACACAGCCGGGGCGCAGGTGCGTGAAGGGACCGAGAATGGCGCCGCTGCCGATGTGGGAACTGGTAATGACGCAGCTCTGGCGGATGGTGACGTTGTCGTCGAGGATGGCGTCTTCGAGGACGGAAAAGGAGCGGATGCGGCAGCCGCTGCCGACTTTGGTGCCGCCGAGCAACTGGGCGTAAGGTTCGATGACGGTGTCTGGGCCGACTTCGACGCCGGCATCGATGACGACGGTTCCGGGGCGTTGGATGACGACGCCGTTCAGCATGAGGCTGCGGGCGATCCGCATGCGCATGGTGCGGTCGAGGTCCATCATTTCCGGGATGGTGTTGGCGCCGAGGATTTCGGCGGGATCGTCGGCGTCCATGGCGACGACGCGCTCCCCGGAGTGGGAGAGGATGCGGGCCATGTCTGTAAGGTAGAGCTCCTGGTGGGGATTTTCGGTACTGAGATCGTTGATGAAGGTGTAGAGGGTCTCACGCCGGAAGGCGTAGATGCCGGAGTTGATTTCGTGAATTTTTTCCTGTGCGGGGCGGAGCATTTTCTGCTCGACGATGGCGGTGACGTCGGGCTTTCCGGCGGCCTTGCGGACGATGCGGCCGTAGCCGGCGGGCTGCTCGATGGTGGCGCCGAGGATGGTCATGGCGGCGCCCTGCTGCATGTGGAAATCACGGAGGGCAATGATTGTTTCGGCGCGGAGCAGGGGGACGTCGCCGGAGAGGACAATCAGGTGATCGTAGCGGCGAGTGGCGCGCTCGGCGCACTGCAGGGCATGGCCGGTTCCGCGCTGCTGTTCCTGGAGAACAAACTGGACGCCGCGGGATTGCATGGATTCCTGGACTTTTTCGGCCTGGTGGCCAATGACGAGGAAGATGTCGTGCGGGGGTACGACGTGGCTTGCGGCATCGACGACGTGCTGGAGGAGGGTCTTGCCGCCGATTTCATGAAGCACCTTGGCGCGCTTTGATTTGAGGCGAGTTCCCTTGCCTGCGGCGAGGATAACAATGGCGATCTGCATAACGGTGGAGCCTCCCACTCCGAGGACGAAATTCGGCAAGCGGTACATTCTGGTCCCGGGCTGGATGCCGGGGGGTCTGCATGGTTGCGGCCGCGGGCGGTGACGAGCGCTCATGAGGGTGTGCAATAGAGAGCGCACCACGGCGCGACCGCGGCAGGAAAGCACTAAAAATGGACGCCGCCCACGGAACTGTCCGGGTTCCGGAAAAATCGGCATCCATTAGTTTCAAGATACGAGCAACTGAATGCGGTGTCTATTGGACCGAAGATCCGGGACTGACCTGTTGGACGCAGGGAGAGTCAGAATCGATAGCTTTTGCGGACGCGGACGAGCGCGAGGAGGATGGCGAGCGCCAGGAGTCCGCCGACGGCGGAGCCGGCGATCATGAAGGACGCGCTGATCGGATTGATGGGGGCGCCGGGCGTGAGCCGCATGGTGAGGGATTCGCCGGCAGCGAGCAGCCGCTGCGCATAGCCTGGGACCAGCAGCAGGAGGAAGGATACAGCGGAATAGAGCTGCATGGCGACGGCCAGATACCAACCGGTGCGCCAGCGGCGTATGAGGCCGAACCCGGCGTAGAGCAGAAGGCAGGCGAGGAGGACTTCGATGAAGAAGGCGGCGGACCCGGTAGCGTTCCAGCCGAGCAGGAAGATGGGCATGCCGAGCAACAAAAGGGCGACCATGCTGAGGCCGCCGACGAGGAAGAGGACGGCGGCGACCCAGACGACGATTTCTGCAAGGCCGAAGACGGGATGCTGTTGCGGATGGGTTGGGATGACGTTGCCATCGGTGTCCTGGCCGTGGCGGGGAGCCCGGGCCGCGGCAAAGGCCGCACGGACGGACTGGCGATTGAAGTAGATAACCCAGAACAGCGAAATGCCGGCGATGACAAAGTAGACAGCGGCCATGACCATAAAAAGGACATGGACGGTGTGAGCCGGCGCGTTCGGCGTCAGCGAGGGCATGGTTTGCATCAGGAGCATCATGATGGCGGAAAGGGCGAAGAAGCATGCGCCCAGAGCGGCCATCACAATGGAGACGTAACGGGCCCAGGTTCGCATGCGGAAGAGGGCAATCGCGACGATACAGGCGAAGATGGAGAGGGCGGCAAAGACGCCCTCTGAGGCCAGCGCCGCAGCCCGCATGGAGGGGGACATCACGGTATGCATGGGAGCATAGGGCAGAACGCTCAGCAGGCCGATGCTGAAGACCAGCAGCCCCAGAAGTCCTGAAACGATGAGGACGGTACCTGCTATGAAGATTCCAAAGGGGCGTTGCATGGGCTTGCCTCCGCGGGATCAGAGTAACCTGAATGCCCGGGGACCGCACCCACTGGACGAGGGCGGATGGGGCGTAACCGGCCGGGAACGATACGGATGCACTATGGATTGGATTTGAGACGGGGATGAAATCGGTTGACCGGTCTATAGGTGGACAATGTAAGGTTGCCACGGAGAACTCTTATGCCGGACGAGACAATCCGCTATCCCGCGCGGAATGATCTTCCTTTGATTCGCCGCGCGGCGGTTCTGGGGGCGGGTGTGATGGGATCACGGATTGCGGCGCAGCTTGCGAATGGGGGAATCCAGGTGCTGCTGCTGGACCGGGTACCGGACGAGGCAAAATCGAGCCGGGACCGAGCGCAGCGCAACCGGTTGGCGAACGATTCCGTGGCTGGGCTGTTGAAGGGCAAGCCGGCGGCCTTTTATGCGCCGGAAGGGGCGGCGCTGATCGAGACCGGCAATTTTGAGGATGATCTCGACAAGCTGAAGGGTTGCGACTGGGTCATTGAGGCGGTCGCCGAGAACCTTGCGATCAAGCAGGCGCTGCTGGACCGGGTGGCTCCGCAGCTTCATTCCGGGGCTCTGATGACGACGAATA
>CAZWSD010000313.1:0-4556 GCA_964636535.1 uncultured Acidobacterium sp.
CTTAAGGGTTGCGTTGGGTATTATTTGGACGTTTCCGCTATATCCTTCAATTAATTTTCCGGTAGGAACCTGCTGCGCCATGGCTGCGGTGAGCGCCATGCATGCCAAAAGCACGTTGGTTGCGAATTTGCGAATGTGGGATTTACGCATACCAATATTCCTTTTAGAGGATTAACTACGACGCCGAGTTTATCGAGGTTATCGGACTCCGTCAACTTTCTTGAAGACTGGTTCTATATATCACCTGTATTATCAGCGAGATTTGTTATTAACATCGGTAAGCAAAGCTATTTCTGGATGGCTTCGACGTCGAGGGTGATTTTGACGTTGTTGCCGATCATGGCGTTGCCGTCCGGCATCAGGCCGTTCCAGGTGAGGCCGAAGTTTTTGCGGTTGAGGCTGGTGGTGGCCTGGAAGCCGCGATGGATTTTTCCGCGGAGGGCGACAGGCTGGCTGGGGGCGTCCATTTGGAGCGTGACGGGCCGGGTGACGCCATGCAGGGTGAGGTTGCCCATGACCTTGAAGCCGCCGTTATCCGGCGTTACGCTTGTGCTCTTGAAGGTCATGGTGGGGTATTTCGCAACATCGAAGAAGTCAGGGCCGCGGAGGTCCTTGTCGCGCATGCTGACGCCGGTATTGACGGTGTTGACGGGGATGGTGGCGTCGACGGCGGACCTGGCCATATCTTTGGCATCGAGGACGATGGCTCCGGTGACGTGGCTGAATTGGCCGTGGACGCGGGAGATATCCATGTGCTTGATGCTGAAGTCAGCTTCAGAGTGCATGGGATCGATGGTGAGTGTGGTGGATTGGGCGTAGACCATGGATGCAGTGCCCAGGAGCACAGCGAGGGCGGCGATGGGAAGCTTCATGGGTGGTTCTCCTGTAATAACGGCTAAGTGGTGCAAGTTTGGGGTAGTTACGGGCGGAAGGTTCGCACGGGCGCGGGCGGGCCTCAGGATTTCGGCAATTTATAAGGCACTTGAATATCATGGCGAGCCTCATTGAGAGCGCCTGAGGTGTTGTCGTGGGTGAGGAGAGCTTCGCGATATTCGCGGATGGCGCGGTCGCGCTGGCCGGTGATGTCAAAGATTTTGCCGATTTCGATGTGGCTCCAGACGTTGGTCCAGGGGGGTACGCCGTCGCCATGGAGGGATGCGCGGTAGGCGTTGACCGCTGCCTGGTAGTCGTGCTGCTGGAAGAGGAGTTCGCCGATGCGGAAGTTGGCGAGCGAGCTGAGGGGGTTGACCTTGAGGGCGGCCTGATATTGGGCAAGAGCGCCGGCGACGTCGCCCTGGGCCGCTAACTGCTGGCCGAGGAGGATGTGGACGCGGATCTGCATGGAGGGGTTGTCCTGGAGGATGTTGCCTTCGGGATCGACGGTGATTTTGCGCGGCATGCCGAAGGTTTCGATGTTGAAGGGGGTGCTGGTTCCAACGACGTGGACGACGCGGCGGGCGGTTTTGCCCTGGGTTTCAATGCGGACATCGACGGGCATATTGAAGAGGTCGAGCTGCTGTCGGATTTCGCCGACGGTGCGGAAGCCCTTGCCGTTGCCGAGGCGGAAGATGGTCCATTTGGCGGTGAAGTTGGGGGCGCCGGTGGCGTCGAGCCATTCGGCGAAGAAGGGGGTGAGATCTTTGCCGGAGGTGGACTCGGCGATCTTTTTGAAGTCGGAGGTGGTGACGCCCTTTCCGGAGTACTGGGCAGTGATGTTGTCGAGGATTTTGGTGAAGGATTTGTCACCGAGCATCCAGTTGAGCATGTGGAGGACTTCGGCGCCCTTGTAGAAGGTCATGGACTGGAACTGGGGCGAGAAGGCGTTGAGGCGGCCGGCACTGGTGAGCGGGGTAGTGTCATAGGCGAGGGCGCCGGCGGAGATGTCCTTGAGTGCGGTGAGCATGGCGCCTTCGCCGTCCTGGTACTGGAGGTAGAGGAGTTCAGAGTAGGTGCACATGCCGTTGGTGAGCCATGCGTCATTGAGGGTGGCGGGGCTGACTTCGCTGCTCCACCACTGGTGCGCGATGGTGTTGGCGAGGAGCCGGAAGTCGAGCGGGCCGCCGATGTGGGAGGCGGCGACAGCGGCGATTTGGGGCGCCCAGTATGCCGGCACAGTGTTGTTGGGCAGTTCGACGACGTAGAGCTGATTGGATTGTGGCATGCCGAAGGTGCTGGTGAAGTATGCGAACTCGTCGAGTGCGGCGCTGCCGTAGGTGGTTTCGGCGGCTTTTTTGTGGGCGGCGGTGACGTATAGCTGGATGTTGGGAGCCTGCGGCGCGGGGACGTTGATCCACTTGCCGATGAGGATGGTGCCGGGGAAGCCGGGTTTATCCCACTTGAAGGTGTATTGGTCGAGGCCGTTGGCGGTGGTGGGTTTGCCGGTGGGGCCGCTTCCGATGACGGTGTATCCGGTGGGGACGGAGATCTGCATGTCGGCAGTGAAGCGGTCGGTGAGGTATCCATCCATGGGGAACCATGCACCGCCGTAGAGCAGAAAGCTGATGGACGGATTGATTTCGGCAAGGGTGAGGCCTGGGACGGGACCGCCATTGCCGCCATTGAGGTTGCCGGAGTAGGTAAAGGTCCAAGTATAGGATTGGCCTTTGGCGAGCGGGGTGGAGGGGGTGATGAGGAGAGTGTCGTTGGCTCCGCGGATGCCGTTGAGGAGGTTGCCCTGGCTGTCCAGAATTTTGGTGATGGCGAGGCGACCGTGGAGGAGGAAGCTGGCGGTCAGGAGATCCTGATTGGCGGTGAAAGTGACCTGGGCGGTGGCGGTGAGGGTGTGGGACTGCGGGGTGACGGTGGCGTGGATGTTGTAGGCGGTGATGTCAATGGGGTCGGACTGCTGGGCATGCGCGGAGGCTGCGCAGCAGAGGGAGGCGGCGAGCGCGGCGAGGGGGTAGACGATGCGTAGACGCAGATTTTTCATGAGACTGAACTCACTTTGGCATGGAGCAGTTCGGCGGCGGATTGGGCGACGCGCTGGATGGCTCCGCCAGCGGGGGGAGTGAGGGCGATTCGGACCTGGGCCATTTGCGCCTGCATGGATTGCCGTAGCTGCTGGTTGTGGAGCATGGGTTCCACCTGTGAGACGATGGCATTTGCCGTAAAGTCATGCTGGATAAGCTCGGGAACCATGCGGGTACCTGCAATTAAGTTGGCCATGGCGACGTGGGGTACGTCCACTATGCGTTTTGCAATGGCATAACTCAGGGGAGATACGCGGTATACCACGACAAATGGATTGCCGATGAGAGCGGCTTCGACGGTGGCGGTACCGCTGGCGACGATGCTGGCACGGGCGTGGAGGAGGGTGGCGCGGGCGTCGTCGACGACGGTGATGCGAGGTGGCGCGGGATGGGCGGCGCTTAGGTGGGCGAGGCTCTCTCGGATGTGGCCGCGCTGATTTTGAGTAAGCGAGGGCGCGAGAGGGAAGACGTATTCGTAAGCGGGGCCGAGTTTGGCGGCGGCGGCAACCATTTCCGGGAGGTTGAGGCGGATTTCCTTGCCGCGGCTGCCGGGAAGGATGCCGATCCAGAATTTTTTGGGGTCGAGGCTGTGCTTTGCCGCAAAATCCTCGCGGGAGACTGTGGGGAGGGGCAGCTCGGCGAGGGGATGGCCGACGAAGTCGGCCTGTACGCCGTAGGCACGGTAGAAATCGACCTCGAAGGGGAAGATGACAAACATGCGATCGACGTATCGCTGGACTTTGCGGATGCGGTGCTTCTTCCATGCCCAGAGCTGGGGCGAGACGAAGTAGAGTACGGGAGTGCCCTGCTGGTGGAGGGTTCGGGCGAGGGAGAGATTGACGTCAGGGAAGTCGATCAGGATGGCGAGATCGGGCTTTTCGGCGACGATGGAAGCCTTGAGTCGGAGGTATTCGCGGTAGATGCGGGGGAGATGGCGCACGACCTCGGTAATGCCCATGACGGCGACGTCTTCGGCGCGGACGATACGGCGCATTCCGAGCTGCTGCATGCGCTGGCCGCCGAGTCCGTAGAAGCCAAATGAGGGGTCAATGCGGCGGAGCGCGGTGATGAGCGCGGCACCGTAGTGTTCGCCTGAGGCTTCGCCGGCGGAGAGGAAGATGCTGGGAGCAGCGGACATGGATTGCCCCTATTGTAGGGGAGCGATGGGTTTACGGAATGGCCGGTTTGTCCTGATAGACGCGCACCCAGTCGACCAGCATTTGAGCGGGGAAGTGAGTGGTGGCGTCGGGATTGCCGGGCCAGACTCCGCCGACGGCGAGGTTGAGAATGATGAAGAATTTTCCGTGGTCAAAGGGCCAGGTGGCGGCCTTGGGCAGGTCGGCGGGGGTGAGCGTGGCGTAGATGTTGCTGGGATTGTCCACATAGAACTGGACTTTGCCGGGCGACCAGATCATGCCGTAGACGTGGAATTTTTTATAGAAGTCGGCGTGGTTGGGCAGGGAGTAGGGGTGGGTGATGATGTGGCCGATGAATCCGGGACCGTGGATGGAGCCGTAGATGGTGGCGGGTGTCTTGCCGATGTTTTCCATGATGTCAAACTCGCCGCATTTGGGCCATCCGACCTGA
>CAZWSD010000314.1:0-4533 GCA_964636535.1 uncultured Acidobacterium sp.
GCATGGCATTCACGGGCCAGGTGCTGCGCTTTGACCAGGACGCCTACTGGGGGTTAGGCATCGGCGCGTCCATCACGGGCCGGGTGCCATTTATAGGTGGGCAATTAGTCCACTTATTGCTGGGCGGGCCTATCATAGGCGGAGCTACGCTTAGTCGGTTCTTTGACCTGCACGTGTTTATTATTCCGGCGCTGCTGTTGAGCCTTGCCGGGCTGCACGTGTGGATGGTGCTAAGGCTGGGCATCAACGAGTGGCCGATGCCGGGCCGCGCGGTGCGCCGCGAAACGTACCTGGAGGAATACCACAAGCTCACCCACGAGGACGGCGTGCCGTTTGTGCCGGTGGCTTTGTGGAAGGACATTATCTTTTCAAGCGGGGTGATTCTGGCGGTGCTGGTGTGCGCCGCGATCTTCGGCCCGGAGGGCCCGGGGGGGATTGCCAATCCGACGTATATCCAGACGGTACCGAAGCCGGACTTCTTCTTCCTGTGGATTTACACGGGCCTGGCGTTTTTGCCGCCGTGGACGGAGACACCGCTGCTGATCATCGGACCGCCGCTGATCATCCTGGCGCTGCTGGTGTTTCCGCTGCTGGCGTCGGAAGGTGAGAAGAGCTGGCACCGGCGTCCGGTGGCTGTATTGATCGTGATGCTGCTGGCAGTGGGTTGGGGAGCGCTGACGGACCTGGGGACGTACACTCCGTGGAGCCCGCACATGAATGCGTGGAGCTCGGATCCGATTGCGCCGAAGCAGGTGAAGGCGATGAGCCCGCTGGAGCGACAGGGCGCGATTGTTTTTCAGGACAAGCAGTGCCGGAACTGCCACGAGGTGGATGGCCGCGGCGGCATGCGCGGTCCGGCGCTGGATGATGTGGCGACGAGGCTGACATACAGCCAGTTGATTCGCCAGGTGCTGCAGGGCGGCGGGAACATGCCCGCGTATGGCAAGAACCTGTCTCCGCCGGAGGTGGATGCGCTGGTGGCATTTTTGGAAACGCTGCACAAGCCGGGACAACCAGCGGCGGTGGATGAGTCGAGCCGTTGGGTGCAGGAATTCGAGTCAAAGAGCGCGCCTCAGAGCTCAACTCCGGGGACGGTTTCGGCCGCACCGCCGGTGGGCAATGGAAGCACCGCCGCCACGGAGCAGCAACTGCAGAAGCAGAGGGATGCGACGCCGTCCGGCCGGGCGCCGGTGGTTTCTGCGGTGAAGGCAGCGGCCGGCAGCTGAGCCAAGCGAATTTCGAACTGTGCCGCCGTCACGAACGGCGGCATTTTTTTTGGGGGCGACGCACGGGGCGAGAGTGGGGCTTCGCGGTCGCTGTTGCATTGTGATAGGGTGGGAGGCCAACCGAAAGGAGGGGCCGATGGCGACGGATCTGAAAGCGGCAGCACGGGAGCGATTTACACAAGCGCAGCCGGACGTGATCGAGATGAGCCACCGCATCCATGCAAACCCGGAGCTGGCGTTTGAGGAAGAGAAGGCCTCGGCGTGGCTGTGTGAGTACCTGGACGGGGCGGGATTCAAGGTGGAAAAGGGCATTTGCGATTTGCCGACGGCATTTGTGGCGAGGATTGGATCGGGTCCGCTGCAGATTGGAATTTGCGCCGAATACGACAGTCTGCCGGGGATAGGGCATGCGTGCGGGCACAATATTATCGCGGCGTCTGCGATTGGCGCGGCGGTGGCGGCAGCGAAGGTGGCCGATGAGGCGGGACTGACGATTACCGTGCTGGGCACGCCTGCCGAGGAGGTAGGTGATTCGAGCGGGAAGATTCTGATGCTGGAGCGGGGCGGGTTTGAGGGGCTGCACGCGGCGATGATGGTGCATCCGGCGCCGATGGACGAGCTGAAGGCGAAGATGATCGCGGCATCGATGTTCGATGTGTGTTGTACGGGCAAGGAGTCGCATGCGTCGGCATTTCCGGAACTGGGGGTGAATGCGGCGGATGCGCTGACGATTGCGCAGACGGCGATCGGGTTGCTGCGTCAGCACATTCGATCGACAGACCGGATTCATGGCATTGTGACCCATGGTGGGGACGCGCCCAATGTAATTCCGGCGCATACCTCAGCGCGGTACATCGTGAGATCGGAGACACTGGACCAACTGGCGGAGCTACAACCGAAGGTGTTCCGGTGCTTTGAAGCGGGCGGACTTGCGACGGGCGCGCGGGTGGAGGTACGAGGCGGCCGAAAGCCCTACGCCGAGGTGCATCACCATGAGGGGATAGCGGCGCTTTACCGGAAGAATTCGGCGGAACTGGGGCGGGCGTTCAGAACGCCGGGGGAGTGGGACAGGCGCCCTTCCGGCTCAACGGACATGGGGAACGTGTCGCGGGTGATACCGTCGATCCACCCGATGATTGGAATCAACTCCTTGCCCGCGGTGAATCACCAGCCGGAGTTTACGGCGCATTGCATCACCAGGGATGCGGACCAGGCATTGATTGACGGGGCGCTGACGATGGCCTGGACGTGTATCGACATGGCGGCTGACAGGAGCCTGCGCGATTCGCTGATGGGGGGCTGACGACGCCTTTTATCGTGCCGGGATGGTCTGGGCGACCCAGGCGGCAATCTGCGCGGCGCGAACGGCGTTGTAGGCGCGGACGCGGCCGGGCATGAAGAAGCACTCGATGAAACCGACGAGGGTGGGGATGCCGGTCCAGCAAAAGAACAGGTAAACGATGCCCCAGCCAGTTTCGCCGAGGTAGAAGCGATGCAGGCCGAGGCCGCCAAACAGGAGGGCGAACAGGAAGCCGATGAGTTCGTCCTTCTGAACGAGGGCCATCTGCTGGTAGAAGGCGGCCTGTTGCCGAGGCGTGCCGGGGAAGGCGTAAGTATAGTTCGAGGCCATGCGTGCAACCTCCATTGGTGCTTACTGCAAGTTATACGTGAATTGGGGAGCGCGGGTTCAACGCCCCTGAAATGGCGAAAAACGGCATACTGATACAGAGATCGAATTTCGATGGCAGTCGAGAGCATTTCAACGAGCAGTAAGTCGCTTGTGGCGACGGGGCCGCTGCTGCTGTTCGCAGTGGTGCTGGCGGCGCTCTACTTCGGGCGGGACATTTTTATTCCGCTGGCGATGGCGCTGACGCTGAGTTTTCTGCTGACGCCGGCAGTGATGCGGCTGGAGCGGATGCATTTGCGGCGGGGGCCATCGGTCATTCTGGTGGTGGCGGCCGCCTTCGGGGTGCTGACGGTCATTGGCTGGGTGGTAAGCGTGCAGATGCTGAACGTGGTGAATGCGCTGCCGAACTACCGCAGCAACATTGAAAGCAAGATCAACTCGATCCACGCGCCCTCGAGCGGACCCCTGGCGCGAGCGGTGACGAGTATCAAGACGCTGAGCGACGAGCTTTCCGGGGCGATACCGACCCCTCCAGCGCCGCCGCAACAAATAGAGCCGCCCTCGTTTCGGCACATGACTCGCAGCGACCTGGAGAAAGAGATTCTGCGGCTGGACGCGCAGGCTGCGGCGAAGGGGAACAGCGGACCTGCCCAGGTGCAGTTGGTGAGGCCTCAGGAGTCCGTTCCTGCCTATCTGGGTTCGATGCTGTTGCCGGTGGTGAAGCCGCTGGGGATCTTCGTGATCGTGGTGGTCTTCACGGTCTACATGCTGTTCAAACGGGAAGACTTGCGAAATCGCGTGCTGCTGCTGGCCGGGGAGGGGCAGATCAACGTAATGACGCAGGCGTTGAATGACGCGGGGCAGCGCATCAGCACCTATCTGGTGATGAACGTGCTGGTGAATACGGCATATGGGGTTGTGGTTGGATTGGGGTTATTCCTGCTGGGCGTGCCGAACGCGACGCTTTGGGGAGTGCTGTTCGGTCTGCTGCGTCTGGTGCCGTATTTCGGCGTGCTGGTGGCGGGAACCGCCACGATCGTTTACACGCTGGCGGTGTTTCCGGGGTGGTTGCATCCGCTGGTGGTGGTTGTACTTTTTGTGAGCATCGAAGTGTTGGTGAGCAATTTCGTGGAGCCGTGGCTTTATGGTTCGCACACGGGCGTTTCTCCGCTGGCGCTGCTGGTGACGGCGCTGATCTGGACGATGCTGTGGGGATGGGCGGGGCTGCTGCTGTCAACACCTCTGACGGTATGCCTGATCGTGGTGGGAAGGTATCTTCCACAGTTACGTTTTCTTTATGTTCTGCTGGGAGAAGAAGCTGAGCTGGCCCCTGAAGCGGCATTTTATGAGCGTCTGCTGGCGATGGATCATGCATCGGCGAGGAAAATCGCAGGGCGGTTCCTGAAAGAACGGACGCTGGTGGATCTGTACGAGACGGTGCTGCTGCCGGCGCTGATGCTGGCGGAGCAGGACAAGAACAAGGGCAATCTCGACACAGTGCGCAGCCGGTATCTCTACCAGAGCATTACAGAGGTGATGGCCGAACACGGTGACACCAGGAACGTGTGGCCAGAGCGGCTGCAGCTCACCGCGCAGCTCGCGAGCCGGTGCGCGTCTTATCCGATTGTGTGCGTGGCGGCGAACGACGAGGCCGACGAGGTGGCGGCCATGATGGTGGCG
>CAZWSD010000315.1:0-3336 GCA_964636535.1 uncultured Acidobacterium sp.
GATTCCTGCACGCCATTCTTCGCAGCGGGCTCAGGAGAACCCTCGAAGACCGCCTGGCATGGGCCAGGATGGACATG
Source organism: uncultured Acidobacterium sp. (assembly GCA_964636535.1). Classification (GTDB taxonomy): domain Bacteria; phylum Acidobacteriota; class Terriglobia; order Terriglobales; family Acidobacteriaceae; genus Acidobacterium. The sequence continues at coordinate 78 of CAZWSD010000315.1, forward strand.
AGCGACGGCGATATCTCCGATGTTTCCGCGGCCACTTATACTTATCTGCTGAACGGCAACCCGCCCGGCTGGAACTGGACCGGACTATTCTCCCCTGGCGAGAAAGTCCGGCTGCGCTTTATCAATGGCTCTGCCATGACCTTCTTCGATGTCCGCATTCCAGGACTGAAAATGACCGTCGTGCAGGCTGACGGTAACGATGTGGAGCCCGTCACGGTCGACGAATTCCGAATCGGTGTCGCCGAACGCTACGACGTCCTCGTGGAGCCCGCCGCCCACAGGGCTTACACCATCTTCGCGCAGTCCATGGACAGGACCGGATACGCGCGTGGTACGCTCGCACCACGCACAGGCATGACTGCGCCCGTCCCTCCGATGGACCCGCGCCCCAAGCTCACGATGATGGACATGGGCATGAGCATGGGGAGCATGGCCGGTATGAAGATGACCAACATGAACGGCATCGACGGCATGACCGCAGCCGACATGCCCGGCGCACACAAGACCAGAAACGGGCACTCGGCGATGAATATGGACATGGATATGGATATGGAAAATCCTGGCCAGGCCGCCCGCGCCAGTATGGCCGCCATCAACAAGGCCGCTGAAGCGGCCATGGCGAGCATGTCCTGGAAGAAAGTAGATAGCAATATCGGCAGAACGCCCTTTCCACAGCCCAGCCCGTATACCAAGCCGGCAGTCGACGTTCCTGAATCCGTAATTCGCTCTATCGAATCGCGACTCAAACCCTCCAACCCGGTCAAGCTGCATATCGGACCGCAGGTCGAATCGCTCGCCAAGCATGCTGAGTCCCGCCTGAACACCCCGGGGGCCGGGCTCGACCACAATGGCCGCCGCGTCTTGACCTATGCCGACCTTCGCTCACCTTATCGCGGAGTCGATGGCAGACCACCATCACGCGAGATCGAGTTGCATCTGACCGGCAACATGGAACGCTATATATGGGGCTTCAACGGAGAAACATTCTCCAACAACAATCCCATAGTGCTGAAGCTCGGTGAACGCGTGCGCTTCGTGCTCATCAACGACACCATGATGGCCCATCCCATTCACCTGCACGGCCTTTGGAGCGAACTGGAAAATGGACAGGGCGCGCACCGGCCATTCAAGGACACCATCATTGTGAAGCCCGCTGAACGGGTCGCCTACTTAGTCAGCGCAGATACTCCCGGCAGATGGGCCTATCATTGTCATCTGCTCTATCACATGCAGGCAGGCATGTTCCGCGCCGTGGTAGTGCTTGCATGACGCTACGGAGGGCACTTACCCGCAGGAACTCGCTTCGAAGAGCCTGCCTGCATCTGTCCGCTGCTGCACCACTGTGTTTGGGCCTGCTGTTATCACCGCGGGCAGCTGAGGCTAAGTCACCCATCGCGCACAAAAGCCCAAAGGTCACTTCGGCGATTCCCGGCTTGAAAATGCCCAACATGGGCAATCAGATCTTCTACCATGTAATGCTGAATCAACTGGAAGATCGCACCGACGGCTCGCATCACGAATTCCGTTGGGACGGAGAAGGCTGGATCGGCACGAGCATGAACAAGTTCTGGATCAAGTCCGAAGGCATGGTCCGCAACGGAGTCGTGAGCGACGGCGATCAGGAATTTCTCTACGATCGTCCGATCCCCCGCATGCGTTACTTCGATGCCCAGCTTGGCATACGCGAAGACCTGGATTCCGGACCGTCACGCACCTGGGCCGCGATCGGCATGGAAGGACTCGCCCCTTACTTCTTCGAGTTCGCCCCCACTCTCTACATCGGCAGGCGAGGCGCTGTTGCGGGACGCATTGATGCAGCCTATGATCTGTTGTTCACGCAACGCCTCATCGCACGCCCACAAGCGGAGTTCAACTTCTACAGCCAGAATGATCCTGCCCGCGGCGTTGGCTCAGGCTTGTCCGAAATCGATACGGGCATACGCCTGCGCTATGAGTTCAGTCGCAAGTTCGCCCCTTATGTCGGACTCGCTTATGACGGCAAGTATGGCGATACCGCCACCTACGCCCGTCAGGCTGGTGAATCCACCGGCGATCCGCGTTTTGTCTTTGGAATCCGTGCCTGGTATTAGACTCGGCAGGACCATGGGGCAGAGCCAAAAACGCGGCGATCCCGCTTGAATCGGCTTCGAACACGGTGGCGACTTCCATCAATGGACTCGTCGCTCAGTTGCCGGCATCGCGACATCCTATCTCACCGCGTTGACGCATCCGCGGCACCGCTTCTACGCCGGTGATAGCGATCAGGTGCGATCCTGCACGCCTCCAAAGAATCCACGCCGAGCATGCACTTGGTCAGAATCTGCATGCCCCATATCTCGCAGATCCGGCCGCTTTCCGAAGCTGACAATTCAGAAATACGCCGGCGCCGCCCGCCCATCGGATGGCCTCTCCGGCCCTCGGCCAGTCTATGCCACCCATCTTTGTTGGCACCCTTCTAGCATGCAAAATATGCTCGAAGCGAACCCCTGTCGCGCAACTCAGCGAGTTTGATTCAAGGCTGAGTTCAACGCAAGAACGTTCACACGTTCTTCTCCAAGAAATCCCAGTTGTCGAGGTGTAATGTGCTCTCCAATCAGTTTCTGCACGACAGCCAGCGGCAGATGTCGCGCTTTGGCTACGCGCGGAGCCTGATAATACGCAGCTGCCGGCGTGATGTCAGGATCGAGGCCGGAACCGGAAGCGGTAACGAGATCGACGGGGACTTTGGCCGATCCGACCTGCTGGGCAGCAACGCGCCGCTCAACTTCCTGAATCAGGAGATGATTGGTGGGCGCCAGATTCGATCCTCCAGACGCTTCGGCATCGTATCCATCGCCCGCCGCGGAAGGCCGGCTGTGAAAATAGCCCGGCCCTGTGAAAGCCTGGCCGATAAGTTGTGAGCCGATTATCCTGCCATTACGAACAATCAGGCTGCCATTGGCTTGATGAGGAAACATCAACTGCGCAAGCGCGGTGATAACCAGTGGATAGCCAATTCCGAGAATGCCGGCGGAGATGATCGTGTAAACCACAGCCGTGAAAAGGTGTTTCATAGAATCCTCATAGCGGTGATAGCCATGTCTATAAGCTTGATTCCAATAAACGGAACAATGACGCCGCCGAACCCATAAATCAACAGATTGCGTCGTAGTAAGGCCGCCGCTGAAACCGGACGATACTTGACCCCGCGCAGGGCAAGGGGAATGAGTGCAATGATAATGAGCGCGTTGAAGATAACAGCCGAAAGCACAGCCGACTG
>CAZWSD010000315.1:3346-4530 GCA_964636535.1 uncultured Acidobacterium sp.
CATGATATTGAGCGCGGAAAGCACCGGGAACGCGCCCGCAAACATGGCGGGAATGATGGCAAAATATTTGGCAATGTCGTTGGCGATCGAAAACGTGGTGAGCGCCCCACGCGTCATAAGGAGTTGCTTACCGATGGCTACAATTTCAATCAACTTGGTGGGGTTGGAATCCAGGTCGATCATATTACCTGCCTCTTTTGCTGCCTGCGTTCCACTGCTCATGGCAACACCCACGTCGGCCTGCGCCAGTGCGGGCGCGTCGTTCGTGCCGTCTCCGGTCATCGCGACCAGCTTGCCTTCCCCCTGTTCGCGGCGGATGAGATCCATCTTGTCTTTAGGTCGCGCCTCGGCAAGGAAATCGTCAACACCGGCCTCCCGCGCAATGGCTGCGGCAGTGAGGGGGTTGTCGCCAGTAATCATGATCGTCCGGATGCCCATGGCCCGAAGCTGATGAAATCGCTCCCGCATACCGCCCTTGACAATGTCCTTCAGATAGATGACGCCTAACGCAGAACCATTCTCCGCGACTACAAGTGGGGTACCGCCGCTGCGCGCTACACGGTCGACAGCCTGCCGTACTTCAGGAGGCATTCCATTACCATGTTCTTTCAGATGCTGCACAATGGCGTCCACAGCTCCCTTTCGAATGAACAATCCGTCAAGGTTGACGCCAGACATGCGTGTGGTCGCGCTGAAAGGGACGAACTCCGCATTGTGATGAGAGAGCTCACGACCGCGCAGTCCATGGCGCTCCTTGGCGAGCACAACAATGGAGCGCCCTTCGGGTGTTTCATCGGAAAGAGACGATAGCTGCGCGGCATCGGCCAAACGCTCCGCAGAGATCCCGGGAGCGGGAATGAATTCTGCGGCCTGTCGATTACCAATCGTGATGGTTCCGGTTTTGTCGAGCAGAAGCGTGTCTACGTCTCCGGCCGCTTCCACGGCACGGCCGGAAGTGGCCAGAACGTTGTGCTGCACAAGGCGATCCATTCCCGCAATGCCAATGGCGGAAAGTAGCCCGCCGATAGTTGTAGGTATGAGGCAAACCAGCAGGGCGACCAGCACAAATATCGACTGCGGCGCGCCTGAATAGATCGCAAAGGGCTGCAAAGTAACCGTCGCGAGCAGAAAGATGATCGTGAGCCCCGCAAGGAGTATGTTGAGCGCGATCTCGTTCGGCGTCT
>CAZWSD010000316.1:0-2637 GCA_964636535.1 uncultured Acidobacterium sp.
GGCGTCGCCGCCTGCGCCGTCGTCGCCCACAAAATCCCCCTCGGCAGCGAGCCCGCCGCCATCCTCGTCTTCCACGGCTCTCACCAGGAAGCAGAACAAGCCATCATCGCCGCCAACGCCCAACTCGCCGAGCACCAGCGCATCCGCTACTGGAAACTCTGGCCCGGCCTCGACCTCCCGCGCACCTCCACCGGCAAAGTCCAACTACGCCCCCTCTCCGAATGGATCAACCGCCCCGGCGAACACTCCGCCCCAACCGCCGCTCCAGCCAATGATCCCCTTGTTGCCGTGCTTTCCGAAATCTCCGGCCGCCAACCCGAAAATGTAACTGACACTGCGCGCATTGAGGAAGACTTCGGCCTCGACAGCCTCGGCCGCGTCCAGCTCCAGGACCGCCTCGAAGCCAGGCTCGGCTCCAATCTCGACGATCAGATTCTTCTGCAGGCAGTCACTTTAGGCGATCTCCGCGTCGCCCTCGGCCTCGAAGCCCCTCACGAAACCCATACAGTTACAAATTCCCGGCCGGCTCCGTCGGAGCCACCGCAAGCCGCACCGGCCCTCACTCCAGCCGAGCCCAGACCAGCATCACCTCCCGTGCGCCAGCCCGATGTCTACCTCCATTGGCCGTGGTCGCGCCCCATTCGCGCCCTCCGTACGCTCTTCATTGAAGGAATCCTGCGTCCGCTCGTCTGGCTCTTCGCCGCGCCTCGCATCCGCGCCACCACAGACATCGACGCATCCAATCCGCTGCTCATCATCGCGAACCACATCAGCACTTACGACGTCCCGCTCCTCCTCTATGGACTGCCGCCCGCCATTCGCCGCCGCGTCGCCATCGCCATGGCCGCCGATCTACTACGCGACTGGCGCCGCCGCCGCGGTGAAGATCTCTGGTTCCCATCTGTAACCGGACCAGTTTCTTATTGGCTCGTCACCGCGCTGCTCAACGTTTTCCCGCTGCCCCGCGGCGCCGGATTCCGCCAGAGCTTCGACTACGCCGGACTCGCCCTCGACCGCGGCTTCAACGTCCTCGTTTTTCCCGAAGGCCGCAGATCCCACGGCAGCCTCGCCGATTTCCGCTCCGGCATTGGCCTCCTCGTTCAGGAAAGCAACGCACCCGTCCTGCCCATCGCCCTCGCCGGACTCGGCGACTCCATCCAGCCCCGCAAATCCTGGTTCCACACCGGTTCCGTCGAAATCCGCATCGGCCGCCCACTCTGCTTCGATCCCGACGCCTCACCCGACGACATCACCCTCCAGCTCCACGACGCCGTAGCCCAACTCCTCGCCTGGACGCCAACTCCCGCCTAACTCCGCAGCATATTCTTCGCCAGGAAAATCACATTCGCCGGCCGTTCCGCCAGCCGCCGCATAAAGTACGGATACCACTCCGCCCCGAACGGCACATACACCCGCATCCGGTACCCATCCGCCACCAGCTTCGCCTGCAGATCCCGCCGAATCCCGTACAGCATCTGAAACTCAAAGCTCTCGCGCGCAATCCCCCGCTCGGCCGCAAACTGCTGCGTCGCCGCGATCATCGCCTCGTCATGCGTCGCGATCCCGTGATACAACCCGCTGGTCAGCAGCGCCTGCATCAGCTTCACGTAGTTCCCGTCCACATCCCGCTTCTCCGCAAACGCAATCGACGCCGGCTCCTGGTAGGCGCCCTTGCACAGCCGAACCGTAATTCCACTCCCCACCAGCTCCGCAATATCCTCCGCGCTCCGGTAAAGGTACGCCTGGATCACCACCCCCACATGCCCCGCAAACCCCGGCCTCCCGTGAAGCTCCCGCACCAGATCCACCGTCACCTGCGTCAGCTCCGATCCCTCCATGTCGATCCGCACAAACGTGCCCGCCTCCACCGCATGCCGCACCAGACCTCCCGCTATCTCGTGCGCCAGCGGCTCGCTCAGCTCCAGACCCATCTGCGTCAGCTTCACGCTCACGTTCGCGTTCAGCTTCCGCGCCCGAATCGCATCCAGCAGCCGATGATAAACATCCGCCGCCCGCCGCGCCTCATCCGCCGTGCTCACGTTTTCGCCCAGGCTGTCCAGCGTTACCGCCATGCCCTGCTGGTTGATCGTTTCCGCCACCCGCAACACGTCTTCCACCCGCATCCCCGCCACAAACCGTGACGACATCCGTCGCCCCATGGCAGAGCGTTCTGAAAATGTCCGTAGTGCGCGATTCCGTGAGAGTGCGATAAAAGCAGATCGAAGTAGGGGCATCGGGTCGTCTGAGCAATGAACTCAGTATTGTCGCACGAGAAACCCATTCCCGGCAGTGCCCCGGCTCCCCACGCTCAACTCAATCCGCCCTTCCCCTGACGCGCCGGAAACACCAGCGATATCCGCTCTTCGGCCAGCGTCACTTCCAGTTGCCGCGTGCCCAGCACCTCGCCGTCCGCCTCCACCAGCAACCGCGGCCGCGCCTTGCCGTCCGGCAGCGGCCGGCAAACCATCCGCACAATGTCTTCGTAATACGGCCGCTTCTCTCCCGCCCGCCCCGCACCCGGAACCGGAACCCGATTCGTCAGCGCCGACAGCACGCTCCGGAAAAATTCCATCCGCCCACACCGCGGAATCCACGCCATCCGCAGCGTATCCCCAAACCAGTCCCCGCCCGGCCTCC
>CAZWSD010000316.1:2737-4521 GCA_964636535.1 uncultured Acidobacterium sp.
CGCGGAATCCACGCCATCCGCAGCGTATCCCCAAACCAGTCCCCGCCCGGCCTCCACACGTTGATCGCCGCCAGATGCACCGCAATCGCCTCCGACGCCTGCACCGTTACCCTTTCGCCGTTCGCCCGCGTCATCTCCAGCTCAAATTCCTCCACCGGCTCCTTCAGCAGCAGACGCGCGCCCCCAGCAAAATACGCCGAACGGCCCCCAATCCGCTTCCCATTTCCCATCTGCGAAAGATTCATCAGCGCCGCGTGCAACCCCATCCCCGCCGCTATCAGGAAAAACCAGCCCTTCATCTGCTTGTGCCCCACCGCCGCCACCCGCAGTTGCCCCAGACGAACCTCGCGCGACTCGCCATGCACCAGCATCTGCGCCGCCCGCAGCGGATCCCGCGGTAATCCCAGGTTCTGCGCAATCACATTCCCAGTCCCCAGAGGAACCACCCCCAGCGCCGCGCCCTTGCCCGCTATCCCCTGCAGCACCTGGAACACCGTCCCGTCTCCGCCGCAAACCAGAACCGTATCGTAGCCCGCCTCCACCGCTTCCGCAGCCTGCGCACCCGCTGACGTCGCGGAAAACGTCGGCGCAACCTGCACCTCCCGGCCCTCCGCCTCGTGTCCGTTCCGCAAAAGCTCCTCGATCCGCCCGAACAGCGCCTGACGCCGCCGGGAAGCCACCAGAATCGGGTTGTAAAACACAAAAATTCGCCGCATCGTTACACACACCTTATCCGCCACTCATGAATATTGCGCAAATCTACCGCCCACCCGGTACCCTCCCGGTAAATCTCGCGCCCCCATCAAACAACTCCGGAGCAGATTCCGCTCCTCGCTCCCGCAACTTCCCCGTCCCCACCCTGCGAAGCAACGCCGGCTTCGCCTAATCTATCAGCAACATCTCCTCCAGCGGCCCGTCCGGTCGTTCCACCGGCCTTTCCCCCCGGTCGCTCTCTGGAACCCCTCCCACGCCACTTGCGTAACAATCTATTGAAAGCAGCTCCCGGAGGCTGCCGCCCATGGTCAAGTTTCTTCTCTGGTGTCTTCTCTTCGTGTTTTGCTGGCCCCTCGCTCTGCTCGCACTCGTCCTCTATCCCCTGGTCTGGCTGCTCTTGCTCCCCTTCCGTCTCCTCGGCATCGCCGTCGGCGGCGTCCTCGAGCTCGTGGCCGCCATCATCACTCTGCCCGCGCGCATCCTTCGCGCCCTCTAAGACTAGCGCCCTCCCCCGGCATTTCTCGCCCCGAATCGCATAAATCAGAGTCCCGCCCTCGACTTCTGCATCAAAAATGCATCGGCTCTCGTCCATAGTTGCAGGCAGGCGGAAACACCGGTCTCCGGCATACCTGTCTCACTCGCTTTGCATGCTCTTAAAATCCTTCTTGGGATCAATCTACTTCATATGCCTCAAGCCAAGCGTCATGTTTCGCCCGCGTATTCCCTGTGCGTCTTGTGTGCCTCTCTGCTTCCCCTGCTCCTCGCCGGATGCTCCCGAAAGGCCGGGCCGAAGCATCCCCCACAATTCGGCCCAATGCCACTCACCGTCGTAGCCGCAAAACAACAAAACGTCCCCGTCTACGGCAAATGGGTCGGCACCCTCGCCGGCTACGTCGATGCCCAGATCTCCCCTGAAGTCTCCGGCTACCTCATCCGCCAGGACTACCACGAAGGCTCGCAAGTCCACAAAAATCAGATCCTCTTCCAGATCGACCCCCGCCCCTTCCAGGCTGATCTCGACAAGGCACAGGGCGCGCTCCAGCAGGTTCAGGCACAGCTCCAGCTCGCGG
>CAZWSD010000317.1:0-4520 GCA_964636535.1 uncultured Acidobacterium sp.
GGATTCGTGGGGCGCTGCTGGGGCTGATGGCGCTGGTGACGGCGACGGGAGCGGCACTGGTGGTGGTGTATCGCGATGGACTGATGGCGGCGATGGGGCGCAATGCGACGTTATCGGGGCGGGTGGAGATTTGGCGCGCTGTGTGGCCGTTTGTGCTGCGGAGGCCGTGGCTGGGTTGGGGCTACGAGGCGTTCTGGCGGGGATGGAGTGGGCCGTCGTTCGAGGTATCGGCGGCGGTGCATTTCCTGGTGTTTCACGCGCACGACGGATACCTCGACTTGTGGCTGCAGACGGGGATTGTGGGGCTGGGTCTGTTTGCGTTGGCGTATGGGCAGGCGTGGCTGCGGGTCTGGCGGCGGGTGGAGCGGGGGCATCTGGAGGATTTGCTTTGGCCGCTGAGCGTGCTGGTGATTGTGGGGCTGTACGGACTGGATGAGAACACGGTGCTGGTTCCGAACGGGCTGTTCTGGACGATGTTTGTGATGGCGACGGTTGGTCTGCAGGGCGAATGGGTATGGAAACGGGTGGAGGTGACGGAGAACGACCGGAAGGGGGGATTGCCCTATGCCGAGAGTGCTGCTGCTGCGGGCTGAGCTGTTGCCGGCGTCGGAGACATTTGTTGCGGCGCAGGCGGCGGCGCTGCGGCGGTACGAGGTGGGATTCGCCGGGCTGAAACGGGTGCCGGGTGGACTGGATGTGCCGGGAGTGGTAGCGGTTCTGGACGTCGATGCGGGATGGAGGGGAAAAGCCAAGCGTCAGGCGTTTGCGCGGACGGGAGTGGCGTGGCGGTTCCGGCGCAGGCTGGCTGAGTGGAAGCCGGATGTGGCGCATGTGCATTTTGCGACGGACGGCTGCTTGTTCTTGCCCGTGTTGCGGGGTCTGGGAGTGCCGTTTGTGGTGACGCTGCACGGCTATGACGCTGGATTGAGTGACGCGGCGCATGCGCAGTCCGGGATGGGACGGGTGTTTTTGCGGCGCCGATATGCGCTGTGGCGGGAAGCGGCGGGGTTCATTTGCGTATCGGAGCACTTGCGGCGGGTGGCGGTGGAGCGGGGATTTCCCGAGGGGAAGTTGCGGGTGCATCAGACGGGGATTGGAGTGCGCGAGCCGGACCGGCGGGAGGGTCTGGGTGAGCCGGTGGTACTGTTTGTGGGCCGGCTGGTGGAGAAAAAGGGATGCCGGGTGCTGCTGGAGGCATGGAAGCTCGTGGCGTGGGAGATTCCGGAGGCGAGGCTGGTGGTAGTCGGGGATGGGCCGCTGCGCGGGGAACTGGAGGGTTGGGCGAGGGCGAATCTGCGGCGGTGCGTATTTGTGGGGGCGCGGACGCAGGAGGAGGTGAGAAATTGGATGGGGCGGGCAGCGGTGCTGGCGTCTCCGAGTGTGCGGGCGATGGATGGCGACACGGAGGGCCTGCCGACGGTGGTGCTGGAGGCGATGGAGCGGGGGCTTCCGGTGGTGGCGTGCGATGGGACGGGCGCGGAGGAGGCGGTGGTAGCGGGAGAGACGGGATTGCTGATGGCGCAGGGCGATGTGGATGGGCTGGCGGAGGGGTTGACTGGCCTGCTGCGGGATGGCGAGCGGGCGCGGAGGATGGGAGCGCGCGGGCGGCGACGGGTGGAGGAGCGGTTCGATATCGCGGGGCAGGCGGAGCGGTTGGAGCGCATATACGACGAGCTGGGCGGTGGCGATGGGTGAGTCGCTGAAGCGGGATTCGTTGTGGATGCTGGCGGGACAGGGCGGTGGAGCGCTGCTGCAGGCGGTGTACTTTGTGCTGATTGGGCGGTCGTTGGGCAGCGCGCAGTATGGGGCGTTCATTGGCGTGGTGGCGATGGTGGGAATTGCCAGCCAGTTCAGCGGTCTGGGCATGGAGATGACGCTTCTGCGGGACGTGAGCCGGGATCGGGGGAGTTTTGGCGTGAGCTGGGGGCGGGCGGTACAGGTGACGCTTTCGGGCGCGGCTGTGCTGCTACTGGCTGCGGCGGCGGGGCGTGCGTGGGGGGAATCGAGCCTGTGGATGCTGCTGCCATACGTGGTGATTTCCGATGGGTTGTTTGGACGTCTGGTGCAGGTGGTGATTCGGGCGTTTCAGGCGACGCAGCAGATGCGGTGTGCGGCGGCGATGCCTGTGATGCTGAGCGGATTGCGGGCGGGAGTTGCGGCGGTGTTCTTCTACCGGGTGCATGCGGGCGTGACGACGGGGACGGCGGCGGCGTGGGTGGGGATGTACTGGGTGGCGACGGCGACAGGGGCGGTGGTGGCGCTGACGGCACTGACGGCGCGGTTGGGGTTTCCGGATTGGAGGAGGGTGGGGGGCCGGGAATTGGCGGACGGGCTGAGTTTTGCGTTTTCAAACTCGTCGATTTCGATCTACAACGACGTGGACAAGGCGGTGCTGGCGGGAGCGGGGATGATGGAGGCGGCGGGGATTTATGGGGCGGCGTACCGGGTGATCGACGTGGCGACGATGCCGGTGTACAGCGTGTTTGCGGCGGCGACGCCGCGATATTTTCGGGCGGAGGGTATGGATGGGACGCGGGCGCTGATGGGGCGGGTGTTGCGGCGGGCGCTGCCGATGACGGCGCTGATCTGCGCGGGGCTGTTTTTGCTGGCGGGAGTGGTGCCGGTGGTGCTGGGGCGGTCATTTGCGGAGGCGGCGACAGCGCTACGGTGGCTGTGCGTGATTCCGGTGCTGCGGCTGCTGCATTACACGTGGGGAACGGCGATTACGGCGCGGATGTCGCAATGGAGGCGGACCGCGGCGCAGGCGGCGGCGACGGGTTTGAACGTGGTGCTGTGCGCATGGTGGATTCCGAGGTGGCAGTGGCGCGGTGCGGCGGCGGCGAGTTTGATGACGGATGGGGCGCTGGTGGCGATGAGCATGGCGATGTGGTGGATGTGGGCGCGCGGGCGCGGGGTGGAGGCTCGAAAAGGCGAGGTGGAAGCGAAAGGGATTGGCAGAGCGACTGCGGGTTGGATAGAGTGGGTCCACTGTGCTAAGTCTGACGACGATTAATGATGTGTTTTTTGCCGTGTCTCTAAGCCGGCATCGGGAAGCGATGCTGGTGCAAGGCGCGGATGGGGCGTGGCGGCCTGTTTCGAGCGGGGAACTGTACCGGAGAGTGCTGGCGGTGGCGCGCGCGCTGAAGCAATGGGGTGTGCGCAAGGGCGACCGGGTGGCGCTGCTGGGGGAGAATCGCTGGGAGTGGGCGGTGACGGATTTTGCGACGCTGGCGCTGGGCGCGGTGGATGTGCCGATTTATCCGACTTTGCCGGCCGAGCATGTGGCGGTGCTGCTGAAGGATTCGGGGGCGAAGGTGGTGTTTGTTTCGACCCGGTCGCAGTACGAGAAGGTGGAGGCTGTGCGCGCGGGGACGGCGATAGAGCAGATTGTGATCATGGATGAGGAGGCAGCGCCGGAGGCGGAGAGATTTTCTTCGCTGTTGCAGTATGCCGCTGAGGGAGAGAAGGACGAGGCATTTGACCGGGAGGCCGAGTCTGTGGGGGCGGGCGATCTTGCGACGTTGATCTATACGTCCGGGACGACGGGCGAGCCGAAGGGCGTGATGCTGACGCATGGGAATATTGCGTCGAACCTGAACTATTCGCTGGCGGAGTTCGATATTGGGTTGAAGGATTCCTGTATATCTTTTTTGCCGTTGTCGCATATTACGGCGCGGCACCTGGATTACGCGCTGTTTGCCAAGGGAGCGACGGTGGCGTATTGCCCGAAGTTTGAGACGCTGCCGCAGGCGATGGCCGAGGTGAGGCCGACGGTATTTGTGGGGGTTCCGAGAGTGTATGAGAAGGTGCGTCAGGCGGTGGAGCAGAAGTCGGCGGGGTCGGCTATCAAGAAGCGGCTGGTGCGATGGGCGGTGAATACCGGGCGGAAGCATGTGGCTGAGGTAAGCGCGGGCAAGACGCCGGAGGCGCCGGAGTGGAGGGTTGCGCGGCGGCTGGTTTACTCGAAGATCGCCAAGGGGTTTGGCGGGAGGGCGCGGATATTTATCGCCGGCGGCGCGCCGCTGGGAGTGGATACGGCGGGATGGTTTGGGGCGGTGGGGATCCGGATTCTGGAGGGGTACGGTCTGACGGAGACCTCGCCGGTGCTGGCCTTAAATACGCCGGTGGCATATCGGATGGGTTCGGTAGGGCGGCCGCTGCCGAATGTGCTTTGCCGGATTGCCGAAGATGGAGAATTGCTGGTGAAAGGGCCGAACGTGTTTGCGGGTTACTGGCAGAAGCCGCAGGAGACGGCGGAGTCGTTTGAGGACGGGTGGTTTAAGACCGGGGACATTACGCGGCTGGATGAGGATGGTTTTTTATATGTGACGGACCGGAATAAGGATCTTCTGAAGACATCGGGAGGGAAGATGATTGCACCGCAGCCGATTGAGGGGAAGTTGAAGGGGCATTTGCTGGTGGCGCAGGCGGCGTTGCTGGGGGACCGGCACAAGTTTGCCGCAGCGCTGATATCGCCGAACTTTGCGGCGCTGGAGGCGTGGGCGGTCCAGCAGGGTGTG
>CAZWSD010000318.1:0-4480 GCA_964636535.1 uncultured Acidobacterium sp.
TGCGATGAGCGCACGGCGAGCCGTGTTTCTGGACAGGGATGGAGTGCTGAACGAGCATGTTTTCTATGCGGACACGGGCTCATGGGAAGCTCCGCGGCGGGTGGAGGAGTTTCGGCTGCTGCCGGAGGTGGTTCCGGCGCTCAAGAGCCTGCGAGCCGCTGGATTTGTACTTGTGCTGGTTTCGAATCAGCCGAATGAGGCGCTGGGAAAATCCAGCCGTGCGGATTTCACGGCGATCCACAATGCGATGGCCGATGAATTTGAGCGGCATGGAATTCAATTTCTGGAGTACTGCTACTGCCGCCATCATCCGCAGGGAGTTGTGTCAGAGCTGGGGTGTGAGTGTGGGTGCCGGAAGCCATCGCCTTACTGGCTGCTTAAAACGGCGGAGCGCCATGACATCGACCTGGGGGCGAGCTGGATGATTGGAGATCGAGCCACGGATACTGCGTGCGGCGCGGCTGCGGGGGTACGGAGCATTCGCATTGGGAGGGGGACGGAGGAGGACGGGAACGCGGAGTGGCAGACTTTGGATCTGGCGGGTGCGGTGCGGTATGTACTAGGACCAGGGGAGAGCGCGCATTCCGATCCGGCGCTGTAGCGGCGGTTGGTGGGATGGAGCGAAAGGTGTGGAGCAGGCTTCGGCGTCGCGGTAGAAGGACTCTATGGTTTCGAGGGCGAAGGCGTCTAGATCTTTGCCGAGGTGGGCCAGTTTGTCGATGAGATCAGGCGGCATGGTGATGATGTGGCAGCCGGCGTCCTGCGCCTGGAAGAGGTTGAAGACTTCGCGCGGGCTGGCCCAGAGCAATTCGACATTGGGGAAGTTGTAGAGCATGGCGCGCGCGGCGCGTAGGACGGGGAGAGGATCGCGGCCGGTGTCGGCAATTCTGCCGGCGAAGACGGAGAGGATGGTGGGCTGGGCGGGATTGAGCATGGGCAGGACGGAGGATATCTGATCGATGGTGAACAGGGCGGTGACGTTGAGTGGGATTCCGGCGTAGGAGAGGCGGTGAATGCTGGGCAGGAGGGAGCGTCCGAGGCGATCGGTAACCGTGATTTTTACGAAAGTGTTTGGCGCCCATGAGGCGATGGCGCGGGCCTGGCGCTCGATTTCCTGGGCTTCTTCGGCAAGGACTTCAAAGGAGACAGGTTTGTCGGGGACGATATCGAGAACGCTGCGGCCGAATGTTTCGTAATCGGTGACACCGGCCCTTCGCATGAGGCAGGGGTTGGTGGTGAATCCGGAGACGAGCGGATGGAGGCATAGGCGGAGCATGCTGGGCAGGTCGGCGGTATCGGCGAAGATTTTGAGCCGGATGGGTTGAATGGGGAGCCTCATTTTTGCGGGGTTGATCGTGGGAATGGCTCCGGGTGGGGCGCGGAGCGGGCGAAGCGTTGGAGCCGGCACTCGGCCAGAACCAGCCAGAGGAAGTGGGTGTTCCCGATAAGATAGCGGCGCCAGAGGCGGCGTGGTTCTCGCGCGAGGCGGTAGGCCCATTCGAGGCCGAGTTTATGGGTCCAGACGGGAGCGCGGCGGCGCAGGCCGGCCTGGGTATCGAGGGCGGCCCCTACGGAGATGGCGAGGCGAATGGGGAGGGTTGCGCAGTGGCGGTGCATCCAGAGTTCCTGACGGGGAACGCCGAGGGCGACGCAGAGGATATCCGGAGCGGCGTCGCGGATTGTATCTAAAGCGGTTTCCAATTCGGCGGGGTCTTGCTCGAAGTGGTAGGGAGGGCAGTGGCAGATGATGCGCAGGCCGGGGTTTCTGCGCTTGATGGCGGAGGCGGCGCCTTCGGCGGCTCCGGGAAGGCCGCCGAGGAAGAAGACGGAGAGGTTTTCGCGGGCAGCGAGGGCGCAGAGTTGTTCCATGAGATCGCCGCCCGGGACGCGTTCGGGGAGGGGGTGTTGGAGAAGGCGCCCGGCGAGGAGGATGGAGACGCCGTCCGGGACGCAGAGGTCCGCGGCGGCGAGAGCGGAGAGGAGTTGTGGCGAGTGCTGCGCGGTGGTGACGATGTGGGCGTTAGGGCCCATGACGAGGAGCGGGCGTTGGCCTGGGGTGCGGAGTTGAGCGGCGATCCAGTCGAGAGACTGGCGCATGGTCATGGGGTCGATGGGCACACCGGCGAGATGCAGGCGGGAGGGTCGTGAAAGGGGAGAAGGTGATGTGTTTATGTCCAGAGGCATTGGCGGTTTCTCCAGAAGGCTTCCGGCGGCAGTCCGTTGGTGAGCAGGCGGGGAGCGAATTCGTCGCGCAGGCGGCGGAGGATATATAGCGGATCGACAGCGCAGGCGGCGGCGAGATATGCGAGAGCGGAGAGGTAGTGGAGATCGCCGAGGGCGATGTTGCCGTTGCGGAGCAGGCGCTTGGCGTGGGACCAGCGGCGCGGGACGAGCGCGGCGAGGGCATCGCGCACTTCAGGGAAGGGTCGTGGGGTGAGTTCCCAGAGGGTGGAAAGCAAGAGGTACTGCACGTAGAAGCCGGCGACCTGCTGCTGATCATGGTGCAGGGAGCTGACGCTGGAGTGATTCTGGCGGAATCCGGTGAGGGTCTCGGGGATGGAATGGATGTCGCAGAAGAGGGCCATGCGCCACCACAGGTCGGCATCTTCAGCCAGAGGGATGGAGCGATAGCCACCGACCAGGCGTGCGGTTTCAACGTGGAGGGCAACGCTGGAGTGGCAGAAGGAGAGTAGTCGTCCGGTCTGTACGGTGCGGCGGAGCGCGTCTGGCGAGCCATGCGAGGAGCGGAAAGAGCCGACGGCGTGACCGTCTGCAAAGTAGCGGGCTCGGGAGCAGATCATTCCTGCATTGGGGTGGGCGCGGAGGGCGTCGCGCAGCGTTTCGATGCGGCGTGGGTAGGCGATGTCGTCCGCGTCCTGGCGGACGAGCCAGGGTGTTTTGCATTGGTGGAGGAGGTCGTTGAGCGTGGCGACGAGGCCTTGCGCGGGTCGCTCAATCACCGTGAGTTGAAGCTGCTGGATGGAGTCGAGGTAGGCGCGGCTGTCGGGGTCTGGTCCGTCGAGGATGACGAGGACCTGAAAGTCGGTGCAGGTCTGGTTGATGAGGCTTTGTATGGAAGCGCGGAGCCAGGGCATTCCGGAGCGAACAGGTATGCCGACGGTAAAGAGGCCACCGTGGAGCGTCGGGTGAGTGAGACTGCTTGCGTGCATGCAGCCAGTCCTTGTCGCGGATGAGTTCGCCGTGTTGCGGGGACTCGACTTCGTCGGAAGAAGTCAGGATGAAGGTACATGGGGAAGGCGGGAAAGCAAAAGTGACGCAAGTAATTTGTTGGGGTCTTACACCGGTGATAGGTTTGCGACAACAGTCATAGAAGCAGGGCATTTTTGCGACGGGAGCAAGACGCAATGTCAGTTGCGGGGCGGAGGTTCATAGTCATCGGCGGAGCGGGATTTATCGGGAGCCATGTGGTGGAGCGGCTTCTTGAGGAAAAGGCCGCGGTGGTGACGGTGTATGACAACTTCAGTTCTGGCCGCAAGTGGCATTTGCAGCGGGGCCGGATCGAGCCCAGGTTGAAGATTGTTCAGGGCGAAGTGGCGGATTTGCCGGTGCTGACGAAGGCGATGCAAGGGCACGATACGGCGGTACACCTGGCGTCGAATCCCGACATTGCGAGGGCTGCCAAGGAGCCGGACATCGACTTTTATGAAGGGACGATGCTGACGCAGCAGGTTGTGGAGGCAATGCGGCAGAGCCAGGCGCGGCGGTTGTGGTATGCGTCGGGTAGCGGGGTGTACGGGGAGCGTGGTGGCGAGGCAAGCGGGGAAGACGATGGTCCGTTTCAGCCGATATCCACGTATGGGGCGAGCAAACTTGCGGGGGAATCGCTGATTGCGAGCTACTGCGCGATGTTCGGGATGACGGCGCGGGCCTTTCGGTTCGGCAACGTGGTAGGAGCGCGGCAGACGCATGGGGTAGGGCTGGACTTTCTGCGGCAACTGCGGCGCGACGGGGAAAAGCTGCGGATACTTGGTGACGGGAGGCAGAGCAAGCCGTATATCCACGTGACGGATGCGGTGCGGGCCATGCTGCTGGCCGATGGACAGCAGGCGGGGGGCTATGCGGTGTACAACGTAGCGCCGGAGGACGCGCTGCGAGTGGACGAGATAGCGGAGCTTGCGGTGGATTGCGTATCGCGGGGGGGCAGGCCGACGCTCGAGTATACGGGTGGAGATCGCGGATGGAAGGGCGATGTGCCGGTGGTGAGGTTGCGGACGGACCGGATCCGCGCGCTGGGGTGGGAGCCGAGTCTGGACAGCCGCGGCGCGATGGCGCGGGCGCTGACGGAGTTGCAAGGCGATGAGCGGCACTTCTGGATGTAAGGCGAAGATGACGGTGGCGCTGCTGGCCGGCGGGCGTGCGACGCGGCTGTATCCGCTGACGGAAGGGATTCCGAAGTCGCTGGCTCCGGTGGCGGGGGAACCGTTTCTTGCGCATCAGTTGCGGTGGCTGGCCGGCCAGG
>CAZWSD010000319.1:0-4478 GCA_964636535.1 uncultured Acidobacterium sp.
CCGGCGACGGGTTCGACGATGATGCAGGCGATTTCGTTTTTGTGGGCGGCGAAGGCAGCTTCGACGGCGGAGGGGTCGTTGTAGGGCAGGGTGAGGGTGAGCTGGGCGATCTGGTCGGGGACACCGGCGGAGCCGGGGATGCCGAAGGTGGCGAGGCCGGAGCCGGCCTTGGCGAGCAGTCCGTCGGAGTGGCCGTGGTAGCAGCCTTCGAACTTAATGATGTAATTGCGGCCGGTGAAGGCGCGGGCGAGGCGCAGGGCCGACATGGTGGCTTCGGTTCCGGAGGAGACGAAGCGGAGTTTTTCGATTGAGGGGACGGCGCGGGTGACGAGCTCGGCGAGGTCGGCTTCGGCGGCGGTGGAGGCTCCGAAGCTGGAAGAATTGGCGGCGGCCTGCTGGATGGCCTGGACGACGGGCGGGAAGGCGTGGCCGAGGATCATGGGTCCCCAGGAGCCGAAGTAGTCGAGGTATTGGTTGCCGTCGGCGTCGTAGAGATGGGCACCTTCCGCTCGGGTGAGGAATGGCGGCTCGCCGCCGACGGCGCGGAAGGCTCGGACGGGAGAGTCTACTCCGCCGGGGAGGAAACGCTCGGCGCGCTGGCGGAGCTGGTTGGAGCGGGTGAGGTTGAGCGAGCGGGTGATGGCGTCCATGAGCACAGTATAGGGCTGAAGGTGGAGGTCGCTCCTGCAGGGCGATTCCTATGTGCCCTTCGTGTGCATAGGGCACCCCGGTCTTTCCTTTCCCAGATGATTCCGGGATCAGGCGGGGGATTTGCGGAAGCGGCGGAGGAGTTCGTTGGGGAGCTGGGAGCCGGTGGCTTTGAGGACGGCGGTGGAGACGGCGATCCAGAGGAGGGTGGCGAGGACGAGGAGTGCGAATTCGACGAGGCGGGTGCGGCTGGAGATGAGGTGGCGCAGGGCGAAGAGGACGCAGAAGGAGACGAAGCCGGCGGCGAGGCAGCGGGCGAGTTCGGGGTATTCGAGTTCCGCGATGGAGACCATGCGCTTTTTGTGCAGGAGGATGGCGAGGGTGAGGGTCTGGAAGAGGATGCCGATGTCGGACGCAAACGGGAGGCCGATGGGGCCCCAGGTGTGATAGAGCCACCAGTAGACGGGGATGGAGGCGGCGGTGACGAGGGTGCTGGCAATCATGGGGAGGACGGTATTTCCCGCGGCGTAAAAGGCGCGGGCGTAGATGGCCTGGGCGGCCCAGAGGCAGAGGGAAACGGAAAAGATGCTGAAGTAGACGGCCATGGTGCGGGAGTCGGCGCGGTGGAAGGCTCCGCCGCGAATGATGAGGTCAAGGAGCGGGAAGCCCATGGCGAGCATGAAGGCTGACAGGAGCAGCGAGAAGGCGAGGATGCGGGAGACGGCGGTGTTGACCGCATGGGAGAAGGCGGCGGTGGTGCTGCGATTGACGAGCGAGGCGAGGAAGGGAAGCGATGCGGCTCCGGCGGCCTGGCCGAGGGCCACGGGGGCGTTGAAGAACTGCTTGGCGTAGAGCAGGAGGGTGATGGCTCCGCCGTTGTTGGATGCGAAGTAGTTGATGATCCAGTTGTCGGCGCTGACGAGGGAGACGCCGAGCATGAGCGGGACGGAGAGGCTGACCCATTCGCGGAGGCCGGGGTTTTTGAAGTCGATTGTGAAGCGGAAGCGCATGCCGGCGCGGTGGGCCCAGATGGCGTTGAGGAGGAATGGCCCGAGGAAGGCTCCGGCGACGGCTCCGATGGCGAGCGCGGAGGCGCCGAGCTCGTGGGCGAGGAAGAGGCCGCCGCAGATGATTCCAATGTTGTAGATGAGCGGCGTGATGGCCTGGAGGGCGAATTGTTTGCGGGCGAGGAGGACGGCGGAGAAGACTCCGCCGGCGAGAAAGAAGAGCTGCGCGGGGAGCAGGATGCGGGTGAGGCGGATGCAGAGGGCGGCCTTGGCTGGGTCTTTGGAGAAGCCGGGCAGGAGGGTGTGGACGTAGAGCGGGGCGAGGAATTCAGCAGCGATGATGGCCAGGCCGAGGACGAGGCCCATGGTGGAGAGGATGACGGCCATGGCGCGTTCGCCTTCTGCGGAGCGGCCCTGGTCGCGATAGCGGCTGAGCATGGTGACGAAGACGATGGAGGAGGCTCCGCCGACGAGGAAGTACTGGAGTTTATCCGGCAGCATGAAGGCGGAGTTGTAGGCGTCTGCGGCGGCACCGGCGCCGAGGAGCCATGCGACGTACTTGATGCGGACGATGCCGATGACGCGCGAGGCGGCGGCGGCGGCCATGAGGAGCAGGGTGGCGGCGAAGGCGGAGTGGGTGTGGGAGGGGTGCAGGAAGCGCAGGGCGCTGCGGGTGCGCGAAGGGGGAGCGGGGGATGCCGCCGGAGGCTGGGCGGAGGGTTCCATGGATAGGTTGAGTCTACTAGGCGGGCAGGGGCGGTTTTGAGCGGGCTGCCGCTGCCAGAGTCTGGATGGTCAACAGCGGTCAGGGATTTGCCGCGGGTGGCTGCAGCTTGCTGAGTTGGGATTGGAGGTTGGGGAGATAGCCTTTGCGGGCGGCGGGAGAGAGCCGGTTGGCGGCGGTGATGGCGGCCTGGAGAGCGGTGCGGGCTTCAGCGGTGTGGTGGGTGGCGAGGGCTGCGTTGGCGAGGGCGGATTGGGCGGAGAGGTAGGTGGGGTCGATTTGTACGGCTTCGCGAGCGAGCGCGAGGGCCTGGTTGGGGTGGTGTTGGTGGAGGAGTTGGCCGACGTGCTGGGCGCGGCTGAGGGCCGCGGCCTGGGGTACGGCGAAGGTTCCCTGATAGACGAAGACACCGTAGTCGATGGAGGCCGCGGGTTTGAGGCGCTGGAAGGCGCGGTAGGGGTTGAGCCGTCCGCTGGGCCACTCGCAGCCGCTGAGGTCGCCGGCGGAGATGAAGACGGGGCCGTGGATGACGGGCGGGACGATGGAGGCGCCGCCGAGCCAGCCGGTGTCGGCGGTGGGCAGCATGTTGCAGTGGATGCCGTAAACGGCGGGGTCGATTTCAGGGTTGGCGAAGTAGGCGAACCAGCAGGACTGGCTGGGATGGGCGTCCTGCCATGCCTTGACCTGATAGAGCTGCTGGGCCCAGTCGACGTTGGCGTCGCTGAGGAGGTTGTGGACATTGGCTGGGCCTCCCCAGGCGCGGTTGGCGTAGGCCATGTAGTTGGGGAAGACGGAGAGCGCGGAGGCAACGTGCGCGATGACGAGGACGGAGCAGAGGGTGGTCCAGGCGGGGATCCAGCGGCCGTTGCGGCGGGCTAGGGCCATGATGGTTCCGCCGCAGAGGACGGCGGCCATGGCGTAGAGGGGAAGGATGTGGCGCGCGCCGATGTCCATGCCGGCGGCCATGGCGACGAGGAAGTAAAAGACGGCGGGGATGACGAGGTAGGCGACTTCGCGGCCGAAGCGGAGGCGGCGGGTGAGGAGAGCGAAGAGGGCGAGGGCGAGGAGGGCGAGCAAGCCGAGGGTGGTTTTGATGAGCACGGCGACGGGGAAGTACCACCAGACGGCGTGAGCGTAGACGTGGCCGAGGATGAAGGTGGGGTAGTTCTGGGCCATGAGTTTGACGTCAGTGAGGCCCATGAGTTCGGACTCGGGGAGCAGGTGGTAGCGGGCGAAGGTGAGGATGACGGAGCGGTCAAAGTGGCTGAGGCCGGAGGTGTAGGAGGCGAGAGATGGGTTGAGGTGGAGTCCGGCGGGTCGGGCGGCATAGCGGAAGCCGAAGAAGGCCCAGAGGACGATGGAGCCTCCAACGATGATGAAGGCGAAGGCTCCGGCAAGGCGGAGCGTGGTGCGGATGCGCTGTCCGCGGGCGGTGGTGGCGACTTCCCAGAGGATGAGCAGGACGAGCATGGGGGCGAAGAGGACGCCGGAGTGCTTGCTGGAGATGAGGAGTCCGGCGGCGAGCGCGGCGAGGATGAGACGCGGCCATGTGGGTTGCTTGACGTAGCGGTAGAAGGCGTAGATGGAGGCGAGGAAGAAGAGGGTGACGCCCATGTCGGTAGTGACGAGGGCGGAGTGAGCGAGGAGGTTGGGGTCGAAGCTGGAGAGGGTGAGGGCGAAGAGGGCGGCGCCGGTACCGAAGAATTCGCGGGTGCAGAAGAAGACGACCAGGGAGAGGCCGATGGCGAGCAGGCCGGTCATCATGCGCATCTGGAAGACGAGGTGCTGAGATGCACCGTCGTTGCGGGCGAGCCAGTCGCGGCCGTCGAGGTAGGCTTCCGTTTTGAAGAAGCGATTCTTGAGGGGCGGTGTCCAGAGGTGTTGGTCGAGGGTGGGGATGGCGGCGAGGAGTTTGACGAGCGGGGGGTGCTCGGGATTGAGGCCGTAGTCGCCGGTGTGCCACATCATGTAGCCGGAGAAGGAGTGGTCGCCTTCGTCGAAGGTGAGGGATTCGCGGTGGACGACGTAGGTGAACTGCGCGGTCTGGATGGCGAGGAGGGCGAAGACCGCGCAGGCGACCCAGTGCCTGCGGAACCAGT
>CAZWSD010000320.1:0-4446 GCA_964636535.1 uncultured Acidobacterium sp.
GAGCGGCTGCAGGTGGTGAACTATCTTTCGCCGAATATATCGCTGCATGCCGAGACGGGGATCCACGAGTACGACCTGGCGGCGGAGGGTTTTCATCCGTCGTCGCTGGCGGGATTTGCGAAGCTGGTGCCGCCGGGCACCAAGTTCGAGTTGCCGACGGTGACGCGGGCCGATGTGACCAACGCTCAGTTGAACGTGTCGCAGGAGCTGTTCAGCTGGGCGGGCTGGGATGCGCTATTCGCGGTGCATGACGAGATCAAGGCGGTGAATGCGGAGACGGCGTCGAGCGCGGGGACGGTGATTCTGGAGGTGGGGAACCTGTATCTGCGGGCGCTGGCGGCGGGTACTCGGGTGGATATGGCGACATCGCTGCTGCGGAGCGACGAGACGGCGCTGGTGCAGGCGCGGGAGGCGCATGCGGCGGGGACGGTGGCGGGAATCTCCGTGTTGCGGGCGCAGGTGGCGTACCAGTCGCAGCAGCATGCGGTGCTGCAGGCGGAGGACGATTTTGAGAAGGCGAAGATATCCCTCAATCGCGCGATCGGTCTGGCTCCGGAGCAGGAGATCAAGCTGACGCAGGCGGCGCCGTATGCAGATTTGAAGGTGCCGACGCTGGAAGCGGCGGTGCAGGAGGCGCATGCGCACCGGCACGATTACAAGACGCTGAGGGCCGAGATCCGGGCGGCGGTGATGGAGAAGCGCGCGGAGCGGGGATTGCGGTATCCGAGCCTGGTGTTCCACGGCAACTGGGGCGTCACGGGGGTGAGTGGAGGGCTGTTTCACGATACGTGGATGGCCGAGGGGACTTTGGAGATTCCGATTTTTGACGAGGTGAAGTTCCGGGCCAATCACGATGTGGCGCAGGCGCAGGTGAACGAGCTGCGGAGCGAGATGGCGGACCTGGAGCAGAAGATTGACGAGCAACTGCGCGACAGCATGCTGGATGTGCGGACGGCGACGGAATTGCTGAAGGTGTCGAAGAGCAACCTGCAGCTGGCCAACGAGGAGCTGACCGAGACCAACGAGCGATTCGCGGCCGGGGTGGATACCAATCTACCGGTGGTGGAAGCGCAGGCGGCGGTGGCGCAGGCGCAGGCGCGTTATGTGCAGACCGAGCTCGAATACAACGAGGCGAAGCTGGGCCTGGCGGACCACCTGGGCATCATTGACATCGCATTTCACAGCGTACTGACGCCGCAGGTGATCAAAGAGCTGACGGAGTGATGCCGTTTACAGCAGATCGATGTCGGGCAGCTGTGTATTCTTCCAGACCGAATTTGCGATTCTCAAAGTTGGCCATTGAGTGGTCGCTGAATGGGTAACCTTTTGCTTCTCGCCCTTGCAGGGGCGAGTCCTGGGCTTTCCACCGCGTGGTGGTAAATGTACGCGAAGATTTCCGGGATAGGGCAGAATCGGGAAGATTCTTCCATTACTGGGGAATAATTTCATGGGTGATTTTCCGCTCAATTCGAGGTGTTGGTGCGAACAGGCTCTGCTGACGAGCATGGTTAAGGTGCTGCGGAAGTGGTGATTAATTTGCGTGCATCAGTACCAGCAATTCAACCTTGTCGAGCGATTGCACGGTCTACGCAACGGATGACGAGGAAACAGCTGACTTGGATCCGATGAAGGAGGAGCGGGAAGATCGCCAGTTTACCCTTTTAGATTCATAAGGTTGCAGTCGGACGCCTTTCGGGTTGGCTCATTGCTGGAGGGATAGCCAAAGGACAGCGTGCGAAGTGCAAGGGATTGAATCGAAAGCGCTGCAGGGAAGCTGGTCTCCGCAGAAATCAGATGAGAGTTCCCAGAGCTAAGGCTGTTCTATGGACAGTGGTTGGTTGTGTCGCGTTATTGACTGCCGGCTACGCGCTTTCAGGGTGCGGACAGGGCGGTGTGACGTCGAGCACGAGCATGGGCAAGCTGACGACGGCAATCACCGATCCGGCTGAGTGTTCGGCGGCGGTGGGCGGCTCGTACCAGCATGCTTACGTGACCATTGTGGATGTGGAGGCGAGCACCAGTTCGACGGCAAGCAGCAATTCTTCGGGTTGGGTGGATCTGACACCGGGGATGAAGCCGGCGCAGGTGGATCTGCTGGGCAGCGCGGCGAGTGGCGGATGCTTTCTGGCGACGCTGGGCGACAATCTCGAAGTGCAGGCGGGCACATACCAGCAGATTCGGCTGATCCTCGGATCGAACAGCTCGACGATGGTGAACGGCACGAACGAATGCAACGCCATGGGCGGCCTGAACGCCGTGAACTGCGTGGAGGACTCGAAAGGGGCCTGGCATGCGTTGACGACGCCGAGTGCGCAGCAGACGGGCATCAAGATTCCGGCATCGCAGATTGCGGGCGGCTCGCTCAATGTGGCGGCCGGGAAAACGGACGACCTGGTAATCAACTTCAAGACCTGCGAATCGATTCTGGCGGCGGGAAACAGCGGGCAGTACCTTCTTCAGCCGGTGCTGAATGCCGGCCAGGTGAGCACGGCCTCGACTTCGATCAACGGCACGGTCGTGGATTCGGGCACGGGCAAGGCGATTGCCGGGGCCAATGTGCTGGTGTCACTGGAACAGGCGGACAGCAACGGCGTGGATCGCGTGGTTGAGTCTACGATGGCCGCGGCTGATGGCACCTTTGTCTTCTGCCCGGTGATGCCTGGCAGCTATGACGTGGTGGTGAATGCTTACAATCCGACCACCAGGGCCGCCTATAACGTTGCGGTGGTGACGGGCGTGCAGCCCGGCGATACGACGGGCAACATTCAACTGAGGAATGCGACCTGGGGCACGGCGACGGTGAATGGTCTGGCGTCGACGCAAAACAGTTCGAATGCGGAGACCTCGGCGCTGCTCAATTTCTATCCGCTGGAAGCGAATCCGGTGAGCACCAGCAGCACCAAGTACTTCACGGTCCCGCTGCTGATTACGTCCTCGACGAACGACACCGCGACGCTGCCGCAGGAGACGAGCACGTCACCGAGCTACACCGATGCCGCGGGAGTTCAGACCACCTGTCCTGCGAACACGGCCTGTGCAACGTTTGCGATGACGGTGCCGCAGAGTGGGATCAGCGTCTACAACTACTCGACGAGCGGGCCGATGCAGGCGGCCTCGACCTACGCGACGACTTTTGCCAGCTACACGGTGGATGCCCAGGCCTGGGAACCCACGGCCCCGACGACGCCGGACTGCAGCATGCCGGAGATGCAGGCGTCCACAGGGCTGAGCATTACCGCAGGGAGCACGGCTGCCGTGATGCTCATGGCGAATACAACCACTCCGCCGCTGAACTTTGTCGGATGCCAGTAGTTACGACCTGCAGGTTGGATCTATCGATGCCGGTAGGGTGGCTTTAGATCAAGCCGCGAAAATGCAAGAGGCATACTGGAAGGGGTATGCCTCAGTCAATTCAGAGCGATTCCCGGATAGGTATCTCCGTTTTGAGAATCTTCAGGGTTGCCGCTCCGGGTTGATCCCACCCGAACGCGCCGACTACGGGCAGGTTGGGGCTCCCGGAGTCGCATCGAGGGAGGAGTTGTCCCTTCAGGGCACAGTTATCCCTGGATCGCTCTAAGCGGATGGCGTGAAGACTCCGTTGGGGATGAGCCTGGAGTGATCCAGTTGGCCGGCGATGACCTGGAAGATCTTTGCGAGGCTTCCGTAGCTGGCATTGGTGGTGCCGTGGCATCCAGTGTCAGTGCCGGTGATGTTGCTGTCAGAGAAGAAGGTAGCGTCGCTGGTGGCAATGTCCTTCAGCGACTGGCAGGGGCTGATGCCGAGCGAGGTTTGGCCGGTGAGCGGTGTGGAGTTGCCAGTGTAGCCGTCAACTCCCAAGGGGATTCCGGTGGTGTCAGTCGAACAGCCGTCCTGGGAAGTAAATGCACCTCCGGTGGGCGAACCGTAGGCCACCACATATATTTTGGTGCCCTCCTCCTTGGCATATTCGGCGGCCAGAATCGCCTGTCCGCAGTCATTGTTCCAGGAGGGGTAATAGTTGTATGCGGCCGAGGGCGGAGTACCGACCTGGTTTCCGTAATCATCGGTGCCGGTTGGAATAAGACCATCGGTCTGGCTGGTCAGATAGACCATGGAATTGAAGTCGTAGGCCGCGCCGGGCTCGTCGGTGTAGTCGTAGCTGACGTTTTCATCGCCGTCGCCCAGGAGAACCATGACATTCTGCGATCCTGGAAAGGCCTTTTGTTCCGCGGCGAGGGCGGATTGAGCCTGGTAGATGACGCTGGCGTAGTAGGTTCCATCGATATAGGGCGCCTGAATCCCGGAACAGCTGCCGTCTGCGAGCGCTTCCACCAGGTCGGAACTGGTATTCAGGTTGGTGCTGCCGGTCTGCTGATAATTGGTCATGAAGCCGTTGGCGTCGCCGAGGCCATGGGTGACCTCAGAGGTGACCGCATAGGTTGTGGTGTGGGCGGTTTTTACCCTCTG
>CAZWSD010000321.1:0-4374 GCA_964636535.1 uncultured Acidobacterium sp.
GGGAGATGCGGGAGCCGTAGATGATGCGGGAGAGGATGTCGCGTCCGAGCTCGTCTGTGCCGAACCAGTGTTGCGGGCTGGGGCCGGCGAGGCGGTCGAGCAGGTGGATGTGGTCGGGGTTGTAGGGAGCGAGCCATGGGGCGAAGAGGGCGCAGACGACGAAGAGGGTGACGAGTGCCGCACCGATGTAGGTGAGGGGTTGCTTGCGAAAGCGGGTGAAATGGGAAGAGAGATTCAAAGTTTGATGATAAAACCGTGAGCAGGAGAAGCGGGGTGAAATTAGCCGGGAGAAGCGCGGGGATGGTGCAGAGGCTGGTTCGTCCGTGCCTGCGGAGAGGGGCGCTGGCGGTGGTGCTTTGCGGGGTTCTGCCGGCGGCGATGCCGGCGATGACGCGGGCCAATGGTGGACGGCGTGAGAGTGCGGCGCGGGAGATCTTCCAACTGACGAATGCGGACAGGGCGCGGGAGGGGCTGGCGCCGCTCGAGTGGAATGACGGGCTGGCGCGTGCGGCGGAGGCGCACATGCGGTGGATGCTGGACGAGGGCAGATTGTCGCATCAGTATGCCGGGGAGGCTTTGCTGCCGGAGCGGGTGCGGGTGGCGGGCGTGGCGTTCAGCAAGGTGGCGGAGAACCTGGCGGCGGCGTTCAGCGCGAAGATGGTGGAGAACGGGTGGATGCATTCGCCGCCGCACCGGAGGAACATTCTGGATCCGGAGTTGAATGCACTGGGCGTGGCGGCGCAATGGTACAACGGGCGGTTGTATGCGGTGGAGGATTTTGCGCATGTGATTGCGGCGCTTGATCCGGTGCAGGTGGAGGAGCGGGTGGGTGAATTGCTGCGCCGTCAGGGGATTGATCCGGGTGGCCCGCGGGCTCCGGCGGAGGCGGCGTGCCATTCGCAGCGGGGTGTTCCAGCGGGCGTGCGGTTGGTGGTCCGGTATCAGACTTCGCATGTGGATCAGCTGCCGGGACAGCTGATGAAAGAGCTGCGGCAGGGGCATTACCGGCGGGCGAGCGTGGGTGCGTGCACGCCGGATGGAGCACAGGGTGGGTTTACGATCTTTCGCGTGGCGGTGTTGCTGTATTGAGGCAGAGCGGAGGAGGGATTATTCCGCGCCTTCGCCGGGTTTGGTGGGTTCCATCTGGAGGGCGTTGTTGACGCGGTTGAAGTAGTTGAAGAGGCCGATGGCGGCGAGAAGCTCGACGACTTCGCCATCGCTGTAGTGGCTGCGGAGCTGGTCAAAGAAAGCGTCGGAGATGGCGTTGGCGTCGCGGGTGACATCTTCGGCGAGTTGGAGGGCGAGTTTTTCCGCGGGGGAGAAGTCGTCGCGGTTGGCGTAGTCGGCGAGGTTGTCGATCTGGTCGTCGGACCAGCCGAGCTTGCGGGCGATTTGCGTGTGCGAACCGAGGCAGTAGCGGCAGGCGTTGATCTGGGAGGTGCGGACGATGACCAGCTCCTTGAGCTTGACGGGGAGGGTGCCGGTGTTCAGGATGGCCTGGAAGTGGGCGATCATGGTCTCGAAGATTTCGGGGCGCAGGGCGATGGTGCGGAACATGTTGGGAACATTGCCGCGGGTCTGCATGTAGTGGTCGAAGATGGCGGCGATGTTGGGAGGCGCGGTTTTGCGCGAGACGCGGGGGAGGCGAGGTTCGGTGCGTGTGGTAGTCATGGGTGATTTCCTCAACAGGACAGATTAATTGCTTTGGGGCGGCGAACAGAAGAGCCGGGGGCCGAAGGGATCCGATGGTGGGATGGAAGAAGGCGCGTAGGATGGGATGTTGAAGGGGTTTGAAGCAGGGACAAGAGGCAGAAAACGGGTAAGCCGGCATCGAAGTGGTAGAGGAATCTTTGGAGCGATGAAATGGATGTAGTCATCGTAGGCGCGGGCGTGGCGGGATTGTACTGTGCGCGGCTGCTGGAGCACTCCGGGTTGACGGTACAACTGCTGGAGGCGGCCGAGGCGGCGGGTGGAAGGATCCGGACAGACGTGGTGGAGGGATTCCGGCTGGATCGCGGATTCCAGGTGCTTTTGACGGCTTACCCGGAGGCGCAGCATGCGCTGAACTACGACAAGCTGAGACTGTGCCCGATGAAACGCGGCGCGCTGGTGTGGAAGGATGGTCGGCTACACTGGTTCGCGGATCCGTTCCGGGATTTTGGGGCGGCGCTGAAGCTGGCGTTTGACCCGGTGATCACTTTGAAGGACAAGGTGCAGGTGGCGCGGCTGCGGGGACGTGTGATGGGCGGGACGTGGGAGTCGCTGTTTGATGAGCCGGAGACTTCCACGATTGATTTTCTGGAGGAGTTTGGGTTTTCCGACGCGGTGATTGATTCGTTCTTCCGGCCGTTTTTTGGCGGGGTGTTTTTGGAAAAGGAGCTGGTGACGAGCAGCCGGTATTTTGAGTTTCTCTTCAGGATGCTTGCGACGGCGGCGGTGGCGGTGCCGGAGGAAGGGATGGGCGCGATTGCGATGGAGATGGCGGGAGCGCTGAAGCCGCGGACGCTGGAGACGCATGTGAAGGTGCAGAGGGTTTCTACGCAGTCCGGTGGAGTGATGGTGGAGGCCGTGGGAGTGGGCTCTGTACTGGCGAAGTCGGTGGTGTTGGCGGCGGATGTGCCTCCGACGGTTTTTGGGCTGCCGGCATTGCCGTATCGCGGGTCGGGCATATGGAACAAGACGACGACGTTTTACTTTTCGGCAGCGTACCCGCCGGTGGAGGAGCCGTTGCTGGTGCTGAACGGCGAGGCGGAGCGGGGCCCGGTGAATCACCTGGCTGTGATGAGTCGGGTGTCGCGGGCCTACGCGCCGCCGGGCGCGGAGTTAATATGCGCGAACGTGGTGGGCGAGGCTCCGGAGGGTTCGGGGGAGATGGAGCGGCTGGAGAGACAGGTGAGGGAGCATTGCAGGCTGATGTTTGGTCCGCAGGTGCAGGAGTGGAAGACGCTGGCGGGGTATCCGATTGCGAGGGCGCTGCCGGAATGCACGCACGCGGAGTGGAACGCGATGCCGGAGCGGACGCGGATTTCGCCAGGCATATATGCGTGCGGAGATACGCAGTTGTTTCCGGGGCTGCAAGGGGCGCTTGTGTCTGGGCGGATGGCGGCCGAGTGCGTGCTGCGGGACCTGGGGGCGTGTTGATCGGAGCGGAGAAAAGAAGAACCCGCTGGCGGAGGGGTTGCTCCGGCAGCGGGGCGAGGAAGTGGACAGGCCTCGCAGTTATGAGGCCTGCTGGAGAACTTCCTCAGTGGATTTGGACCCTGCCAGCTGGGTTGCATTGAGCAGGCCTGGCAGGGCGACGGCGAGGACGTCTTCAATGCGGCGGGCGTAGTGGATTTCGACCCCGGCAGTCTGCTCTGGGGTGAGATCTTCCTCGACGTTGAGGCGGTTTTCCTCGGGAAGGATGATGTGCTGTACGCCGGCGCGTTTGGCGGCGAGGAACTTTTCCTTGATGCCGCCGACGGGAAGGACGTTTCCGCTGAGAGTGATTTCACCGGTCATGGCGGTGAGGGAGCGGACCGGATGGCCGGTGAGCAGAGATGCGAGGGTAGTGATCATGGTGACGCCGGCCGAGGGGCCATCCTTGGGAATGGCGCCTGCGGGGATATGGATGTGGATGTCGGATTCCTTGAGCAGGTCTTCTTCGAGGCCGAGAGCGGCGGCGTTGGAGCGGACCCAGGTGAGGGCGGCCTGCATGGACTCCTGCATGACCTGGCCGAGCTGGCCGGTCATGGTGAAGTTGCCTTTGCCCTTCATGCGATTGGCTTCGATGAAGAGGATGTCGCCGCCGGCGGGAGTCCAGGCGAGCCCGACGGCGACACCGGGGCGGCTGGTGCGCTCGGCAATCTCGGTATCGACGCGAACCTTGATGCCGCCGAGGAACTCGTGGATGATTTCCTGCGTGATGACGAGCTTCTGATGCGTGCCTTCGGCGATGCGGCGGGCCTGCTTGCGGCAGATGGTGCCGATAAGCTGCTCGAGTTTACGGACGCCGGCCTCGCGCGTGTAGTGGCGCACAATGTAGCCGATGGAGTCTTCAGGGAACTCGATGTCTTCGGGCTGGATGCCGTTTTGAGTGATTTGCCGGGGGATGAGATAGCGGAAGGCGATGTGCCGCTTCTCCTCCTCGGTGTATCCCTGCAGCTCGATGATTTCCATGCGGTCGAGGAGCGGGGGGGGTACGGGGTCAAGCATATTGGCGGTGCAGATGAAGAGGACCTTTGAAAGGTCAAAGGGTTGGTCGAGGTAGTTGTCTCTAAATGTATGATTTTGCTCTGGATCGAGGACTTCGAGCAGAGCGGACGCGGGATCGCCGCGTAAGTCGCGGCCGAGCTTGTCGACTTCGTCGAGAATGAGGACGGGATCGTTGGTGCC
>CAZWSD010000322.1:0-4372 GCA_964636535.1 uncultured Acidobacterium sp.
CGCACCCACGAAATCCAACGCCTCATCGGCCGTTCGCTTCGCTCCGTCGTCGACATGAAGGCCCTCGGCGAGCGCACCGTCATCCTCGACTGCGATGTGATACAGGCCGACGGTGGCACCCGCACCGCCGCCATCACCGGCGCCTGCGCAGCCCTCGCCATTGCCCTCCACCGCCTCACCGCTTCTGGAACCCTCAAATCCTCGCCCCTCCGCAAGCTCGTCGCCGCCACCAGCGTCGGAATCGTCGAAGGCGCCACCCTCCTCGACCTCGCCTACGAGGAAGACTCCCAGGCGGAAGTCGACATGAACCTCGTCATGACCGAGGACGGCGGAATCGTCGAAGTTCAGGCCACCGCCGAGCGTCAGGCCTTTCCCCGCAGCCGCCTCCTCGAAATGATGGACATCGCCGAACGCGGCATCCAGCAGCTCTTCGCCCTGCAGCGCGACGCCATCGCGGCCGCGCAATAACCAAATCTGGCAAATATTGCCCTCGCTCTACCCTTTTTTGGACCAAAACGTGCGCTGGCGCACACTCACGTGACGGCCGAATGAAATAAAATTTCAAGTGGCGCCTTTCAAGCTGTTTTTGCGTCAGGCGAGCTTGCGAACAGCCGCAAACAGCCCCAAGTTTTCACTTGTTCCATGTAGAACATCCAGGAGGTTTTCATGCCCATCACATTGACGCCCGGCAAACTGGCCGGTCTCAAAGCCGTTTCCACGCCGGAAGGCATCATCGCTGCCGCCGCCATGGACCAGCGCGGTTCGCTCAAGAAGTCCCTGGCCAAGGAAGCTGGTCAGCCCGATCTGCCCGATCAGGCCCTTATCGAGTTCAAGGAGCTCGTCACCGAAGTCCTCACCAAACATGCCTCTGCCATCCTGCTCGACCCCGAGTTCGGTCTCCCAGCCGCCAAGCGCCGCAACGGCAAAGGTCTGCTCCTCGCCTATGAAAAAACCGGCTACGACGCCGCCCTCCCCGGCCGCCTCCCTGACCTGCTCGACGTCTGGAGTGTCCGCCGCCTCAAGGAAGCCGGCGCCGACTGCATCAAAATCCTCCTCTACTACACCCCCTACGAAAAATCCGCCATCAACGACCACAAGCACGCCTGGGTCGAGCGCATCGGCGACGAGTGCCGCGCCAACGACATCCCCTTCTTCCTCGAGACCGTTGGCTACGCCGTCCACGGCGAAGACGAAAAGAGCCTCGACTACGCCAAACGCAAGCCCGATGTCGTCACCGGCTCCATGGAAGAATTCGGCAAGGACCGCTACGGCGTAGATGTTCTCAAGGTCGAAGTCCCCATCCAGATGGAGTTCGTCGAAGGCGCCAAGGCCTACAAGGGCACAAAAGCCTACACCCGCGCCGAGGCGCTCGAGCACTTCCGCACCGCCGCCTCCTCCACCCACAAGCCCTTTATCTATCTTTCGGCCGGCGTCTCCAACCCCGTCTTCATTGAGACCCTCGAACTCGCCGCCGAATCCGGCGCCAGCTTTAACGGCGTCCTCTGCGGCCGCGCCACATGGAAGGATGGCATCGCCGTCTATGCCAAGCAGGGCGCCAAGGCCTTCGAAGAGTGGCTCAACACCAAGGGCGTCGAAAACATCACCCACGTCAACAACGCCCTCAAGGCCGCCCACTCCTGGCACAAGAAGATCAGCCTCTAGGTTCTGTAACTCTCCCCATTACAAAAGCGCCGCTCTCACGCGGCGCTTTTTTTCTGCTCCAGGCGCCCCATCGACCGAATCGAATCCACACTTGCCGCGCCATCCACCCTCACTCCGCATCCGCCGGACCCGCCGTCGCCGCCACCCGAAAACGCCGCTCCTTCAGCATCCGCGTCAACTGCAATGTCGCCCGCCGCCGCAACGCCCCGGCGCTGTGGTGCCGCAGCAGCTCTCGCAACTGCCACCCCCGCCTGGAATATTTCGGAAAAACAATACCCTCCACACTCGCAACACCCTCACTCGCCGACCGTTCCTCCAGAAATTCCCCCACCGACGCCACATACCTCTGCTTGTACTCCTTCCACCACTCCACGCACCGGCCCTGCAGACTTTCAATCTCCGCCGGCCTCCCCAGAATGCCCCGCATCCATACCCGGGCCTCCTTCCACGTCGAAAACGCAGGCACCGGATGCTCGCCCCACAGGTTGCGAAAGTAGTCCAACCCGGACCGCTTCTCCACTATCGGGATCGTCCCCTGTTCCAGCGCCTCGTACACCCGGTAGCACTCAAGATTCACATTTCCCATCGGGCACGGCGCAAAGATCGTATTCCCCAGAATTCCCGCGCTTTCCGCCGCCGTATAGCGACGCCGCCCCGACTCCGATCGATTCCACATCGTGATTCCGGGCACGTCATCGGTCGCAAACAGCAGATGCGGCTCCACCCGCCCCAGCTCCCGCACCATCTCCACCCTCGATGACTTGTTCACCTGCCCTAGAAACGACCACGCATACTCCCGCCGCAGCGCCGGCCGCGGTCCACCCTCCGACTTCGCCGGGTTCCAACCATACCCCAGCGGCAAAAACAACACATGCCCCGGCCGGAATACGTCCGACCAGTATGTCCGGATCACTCCTCTGAAGTTCGCGTATATCTCCGGATCGAAGTCATAAAACTCATCCGATAAATCCACCAGGATCGCGTCTCGCCCGCGAAACCGCGCATGGTAGGAATCCCTCCAGCCCGTCACATGGTAGTCAAACAGGATCACTCCATCCCCAACCACCTCGCGCTTCCCATCCGTGATCGACCGGCTGATGAATCCCCCAAATACCTCCTGCAGCCAAGCGTTCTCCATCGACGTCCGGTCCTGCCAGATCGCGACGTACTTCCCTGCGCTCATCCGATCAATCCACCCTGTCGGTCCATGCCTTACACTCGCCACCCGGTAATCTCCATCGCGCTCCGGGCTCCCTTCCGTTCTCTCATTTACATTTCACCAGATGCCGCCGTCATTTACACCCGATCGAGCTCACTCTCCTTCACCCTCCCATTCGGCTCCAGGCGAATCCTCCGGCTCTTTCCTCCCGGCTGCGACACTCTCAGATCCACCGGCTTCTCCGCCGTGCCCACCGCCTCCACAAGTTTCCCTTCGCGATCCGTAATCAGCCGCCCCGTACCATGCACGGTCGCCAGCTTCTTCCCATGCAGCGTCAGCTCCCCTACGCCCTTGCGATACTCCAGTCTCGCCGTGCCGCGTCCCGTCTTCTGCAAAAAATCCGCCCGCTCGCCCCGCGGTGCGCGCACATTCCATTCCAGCCTCTCGCCCGTCTCGCGAACTCCATGCAGCCTCCACAAATAATCCACAAACACCAGCGCCGCCGGCGAGTACCCGCCCGGATCGGGCACCGTAAATTCTCCCGTCAGCGGATCCATCTGCTGACGAAATTCAATGTTCCGCGTAATTGCCTCCATCCACCGACCCATCATCCACGCCAGTTCCGCCGGCTTCCCGTAATACTCCATCCACCGCGGAGCCCGCAACGCCGTCAGAGCCTGTGAAGCCCCACCCCACGAATTCGGCGGTATCGGCCTCACAAACTCCGGATCATCCAGCGCAATCGACGGCAGCGGATACGGTGCCCAGAATGCCTTCGGATTATGGAACTGCTTCACGTAAACATTCTCGAATATCTTCCTGTCCACCACATGCTCGCCCATCACCCGCATGTTCGCCACGCTCAGCACGCGCACAAACTTGTCGCTTGTATCCACGTCGTAAAACGCCCCGTCCTGCGCGTCATACAGCCGCTCCACAATCAGTCGTCCAATATGCTGCGCCGCTTCCTCCCACTTGTCCCCATCGGAACCCTTGCCCATCACCCGCGCCATTGCCGCCATGGCCATCCGCCCGCCGTACACGCTCGCCGACAAATCCGGGCACAGCCGCGGCATCCCCGGGGCCTTCGCGCACCAGCGCGCGTCTTTGTCCTTGCCCTCTCTCGGAATCCCCTTCCACCGCGGGCTGTTGTCCTGTCCCGTGTCATACGTGCAGAAGGCCTCAATCAGCCCCGTCCTCCGCGTATTCCGGTACTTCATCAGGAATGCATCGTACCTACCCCATGACTGGTACGCCTGCTCCATCAACGCCTCGTCTCCGGTCTCCTGCGCCAGCTCGTATGCCGTCGCCGCCATCGGAACCACCAGTTGCAACTGGCTCTGCTCCACGCCGCTTGTCTTCACCGCGCACGGCAAATACCCGTCCGACCGCTGCAAATCAAAAAACACCGTGTGATTATTCCGCGCTATCTCCGGCCGGAAACGGCTGTATAACAACCCCTCCTGCGGCGCGCACTCCAGCCACACCCCGTGATACACGCTCCCCTCGGTCAACACCGGCTTCGAGTAAGCCGCCAGCCGCATCACGTTG
>CAZWSD010000323.1:0-4353 GCA_964636535.1 uncultured Acidobacterium sp.
ACGACAATTTACGAAGGTAAACATCGCTCAGACCGTCGGGTGCAGGTTGTGAGCCCACGGCAGCTCGAACCACGGGCGATCTCGCAGCCGCGTCCAGTTCGTTTTGCGGCGTTGACCGCGACGATTCAGGGCGGTGATCCACTGACGCTGTACCTGGTGCCGTACCCAGCTGAGCTTGCGCTCACAGTGATGCAGCGCGAAGTACTGATAGAAGCCACGCAACATCTTCGTCAGATGCAGCTGTTGCTCCCATCGTCGCCAATGACGGTGCTTCATAATCCACTCGTGTGTGCGAGCCAGGAACTTCCGACAACTCTTCGCGCTGGGTCTCCGGATGAGAGCGAAACGCCCCGACCGATCCACCCCGGCAACATGTTTGAAGCCCAGAAACTCGAAAGTCTGCGGCCTTCCCTGTCCGTATCGCTGTCGCGTGATTGCCGCGAAGCGCCCGAAGAGTATGCGCCGAGTCTTCTCCTCGGCCAGCTCCAGCCCAAAGGCAGCGAACCGCTCCTTCACTTGCGTTTGGAATCGGTCCACATCCTCCCGGAACTGGAAAGTTGCCACGAAGTCGTCGGCGAAACGCACCAGATAAGCTTCACCCCGACAAGCGGATTTGATCTTCTTCTCAAACCACAAGTCTAAAAGGAAGTGAAGGTAGATGTTACTCAGCACGGGCGAGATCGGGCCGCCCTGCGGAGTACCCTCGTCTGTATGAACGATAACGCCGTTCTGCATCGCTCCGGCATTGAGCCACTTTCCGATCAGGCGCAAGATCACCGGGTCCGCGATGCGGTGCGCCACCATCTTGCGTAGCCACTGACGATTGATTCGTGTGAAATAGCTGCGGATGTCCGCTTCAAACACCTGCATCACTTTCTTCGTCACGATCTGCAGGCGCAAGGCTTGCAGCGCATGATGAGGATTGCGACCAGGCCTGAAGCCGTGACTGCAGTCAAGGAAATCCGCTTCGAACACGGCCTCAAGAATGCGCGCTACGGCCCGTTGCAACAGCCGGTCTGATACAGTTGGGACGGTCAGCGCAGACTGCACAGTCCTCAAACAACCATTTGGGATGGGTGGAGATCCGCCATCCCTTCCACCCGCTTCGAGGCCAACGCTTTGCGGTGCTAAAGAAGCGCCGCGTTGCGGGTTATGAGACATTGATTGTATGCGATCCAGCCCGCGGCACGTTCAGTGTACGTCGCGAGTGGACCGATCGGGCGGACCCTTCCGAGTGCGCAACCGCCAGCGCAAAAGCGCACTACTTCGCTTACGAGCAATTGCTGGAGCTGATTGACCTTGTCAAATCCTTGAGCTCCCCCGGAGCTTGACGTATGAACCCGTTGCCTCTAATATCGGACCAGTTCTTTGCATGGTCCGGCTGCCTTGGCAAGCAAGTCCACTGCTGCTTTGCGCGAACGCCGCGAGAAGCTGCTCAAGCAGCTCCCTCCCTTGCGCAACATTCTGCGCGGCTCGCTCATCGAGCGTTACAAACGCTGCGGCAATCCCAGCTGTCACTGTGCACAGGGCCGTGGTCATGGACCCAAGTACTACCTCTCCGTGAGCTTCCCCCGACGGCGGCCGCAAATGGACTACGTGCCGCAGGAACTCTACGAGCAGGCCAACACCTCACTGTCGAACTTTCAGCGCGTGCGAGAGATCCTGGAAGAGATCTGCGAGATCAACCGGGAGCTCTTGCATCGTCGCGAGACACTTTGAGTGAGTGTGGTGAGCGAGACCGATCCGCTCACCAGTCCTGTCGATTTCCTCGCGACCCGCGAACCACCCCCATCCACCGAGATTCTGGCCTCGCTGGACGTGCTGTCCGCCAGCATGCTGATCGCCAATATGTTGGTCGGATGGATCGATGCACAGGGTTCGTGCTCCACCGCCGTGGAGAACGCTCATGAACGGCAAGATCACCGAGTTTCATCTGAGCAAACCCGCGTACATCTACCTGCGGCAATCGACACCAGGACAAGTACGCCATCATCAACAGAGTACCGAACGCCAGTACGCGTTGCGCGAGAAAGCACTGCAGCTGGGTTGGACAGAAGCATCGATTCGCGTACTGGATCGGGATCTGGGACTCTCCGCAAAACCCAGCACCGTTCGCGAGGACTTCAAGACACTCGTGGCCGAGGTGTCGATGGGTCAGGTGGGTGCCGTATTCGCGCTCGAAGTGTCCCGCCTTGCACGCTCGAACGTCGACTGGGCTCGACTGCTGGAACTGTGTGCGCTGACGCGAACGGTGGTCCTTGACGATGATGGTTGCTATGACCCGGCGGACTTCAACGATGGGCTCCTGTTGGGCCTGAAGGGAACGATGGCAAGCGCGGAACTTCACCTTCTGCGCTCCAGGCTCCAAGGCGGTAAACTCCACAAAGCACAGAAAGGCGAACTGTGTTTTCCGCTGCCGGTCGGCCTTCGTTACGATGATCAGCGACGTATCGTGATGGACCCCGATGAGGAAGTGCGAGGCGCGGTTGCACTGGTTTTTACGCTGTTTCGTGAGTCCGGCAGTGCGTATGGTGTCATGCACGGTTTTAAGCAACGCGGACTTCGCTTTCCAAAGCGAGCGTACGGCGGTGCGTGGAATGGGCAATTGCTCTGGGGGCGGCTCACGCACTCCCGCGTGCTGGGGGTGCTCAAGAACCCCAGCTACGCTGGCCGCTATGTGTTTGGACGATATCAGTATCAGCGACAGATCAGCTCCGAAGGACGTGTTCACCAGCATATGCGCGCCGTGGAGATGCCGCAGTGGCGGGTCCATCTTCCAGAGCACCATGAAGGCTTTATCAGCTGGGAGGAGTTCCTGAAGAACCAGCAGCGCCTCGCGAGCAATCGGACGAACGCGCAAGCTGCGCTGCTCAACGGCCCGGCGCGCGAAGGACTGGCTTTGCTGCAGGGACTGCTGCTTTGTGGTCATTGCGGCCACGCGGTGACTATGCGCTATCTGGGTAACGGCGGTGTGTATCCGATCTACATGTGCAACTGGCAGCGTCGCGAAGCCATCGCCACCAGAGACTGCTTGCATGTGCGCTGTGATCGACTGGATGCGGCCGTCAGTGAGGCCGTTCTGAAGGTGCTCGAGCCGGCACAAATGAAACTGGCCGTCGCCGCATTGGAGGAACTGCAATCACGCGATGAGACCGTCTTGCGTCAATGGCAAATGCGTGTGGAACGGGCACAATACGAGGCGGCTCTCGCCGAGCGGCGCTATCAGGAAGCCGATCCTTCGAACAGGCTCGTGGCCTCGACCTTGGAGCGACGCTGGAACGAAAGCCTACTGGCGCTCGAAGAAACGCAGAAACAATACAACGCCTTTGAACAGAAGGAAGCACGTGCAGTCACCGCCGAACAAAAGGCACAGATACTGGCTCTCGCGCAGGATCTTCCGCGCTTGTGGCACGCGAAGAGCACGGAGCCGCGCGATCGCAAGCGCATGCTGCGACTACTGATCAAAGACATCACGGTTGAACGAGAGCATCGGACATACCAGGCGCAGTTGCATATTCGTTGGCACGGTGGTGCCTGTACGAATTTGATCGTGGACCTACCGCTGCCGCCCGCGGAGCGAGTGCGTTATCCCCACGCCATTGTCGAGCGCGTACGCGAGTTGGCACATGATTTATACGACAAGCAGATCGCCGGACAACTCAATCGCGAAGGACGACGTAGCGCTAAAGGTCAACGCTACACCGTCAGCATCGTGAAATGGATCCGTTGGCGTTATCACATCCCCGCCGCACCGATCCGTGCGCCCGACGAGCTCACCGTCCAGCAACTCGCTCAACAAATGGGCGTCAGCATCCACGTGGTGTATTACTGGATCGATCGTGAGATCATCCAGGCGCGCAAGGCTCATCGGGGCGCTCCGTACGCCATCAAGCTCGACGCCGCGAAAGCATGCGAGCTGCGGCTATGGGTCAAGCAATCGAGGAAATTACGTAAATCGTAGGGTTTTATGTCCACAGATTCCCAATCGTCACTGCATGAGGTGCATTATGAAGTCACCGTCGGCACTCCTAAGATTCTGACTCCTCCGTTCTTCTTCGGTATCTCTACCCGTCAGATGCATAAATTTCGTGGCTCAGGCGCTGAAGTGCCTGTAAATCCGGCCCAGGAAGCATGCCGCGCCCGTTTCGAGAAGTTCACAAAATGTGAACATGGTCGCATGCCAAAAAATCGGACCTCGACCCAGCAATTGCAGCGCTGTGGCGCCATGAGAGCGTCCCGGTATGCAAGGTCTGGGTGAACTGTTGGATCGACGGTGCTTCCACACGCACGCGGAGGCCAAGCTTGCCGTCTTCGAATGGATCGAAGGCTGGTACAACACCCGCAGGCGACACT
>CAZWSD010000324.1:0-4343 GCA_964636535.1 uncultured Acidobacterium sp.
CGAATTACTTCGCCTCTTCCGGATATGTATGTACTTAAATTAGAAACGCTCTAGAATCGGAAATACGCAATTGTAGTATGCACACATAACAGTGCACAAGCGAAATCTGTTTCGCGCGGATTGGGCTAGGTGGAGAGGTTGAGTTGGTGGAGGGCGGTGCGGGCGCCTTTTAGGTCGGTGAGTTTCATTTCGGAATATTTGCGGGAGAGGATGACGCCGTCGGCGTTGCCTTGGAAGGCGGCGAGGACGGCATCGCGGACGCCGTCGGGAGAGCACTTGCTGTGGGTGGGTGCGGTGGGGATGTCGACGTCGATGCCGGACCAGAGAAGTGTGTTGGTGCCGGCGAGGCCGGCGCGGGAACGCTGCGTTTCGCGCAGAACATAATCCGACGAGAAGCCGGTGAAGGGAATCTGGGCGAGAGATTTCTCCTGATAGTTGAGGACGCGGTAGTGGAAGTCGAGGAGCTGCTGCGGGGGGACATCGCCGTAGAGGGTTTGGGAGACGCTGCTAATGTAGCCGGCCATGCGCTCGCCGGCGCAGTTGTTATACATGACGATTTTGATGAAGTCGGAGTTGGGGGCGAGGGCGGCCAGGTCCTGCTCTGCGCGGTAGATGGGGTTGAAGGAGTTGGTGGAGGAGATGTGCCAGCCGACGCCGAGGGCGGGATTGATTTGTTTGACGTGGTAATAGATGGCAGCGTAGGTTTCGCGGAGGCTGTCGGTCCATAGCATCTCCCAGGCAAGCAGCTCGGGATAGCGGAGCATGAGACGCCAGACTTCAACATAGTAGCCGTCGACGGGGCGGCGAGACTTGCGGGCGTTGGTGACGAAGGCGGCGAGGGCGAGATATCCCTGGCGGGCGCGGTCGGGATTGATGCCGCGGTCTTTGGCTTTCTGAATGCAGAAGGGGCAGAAGCAGGTGACCCGGTAGGGGTTGATGTCGCGACCTTCCTGCTCCGCACCGAGAGCGTTGGAGAATGCGCCCTGACGTTCCGAACACCACATGATGCCGTCGATGTCGTAGGAGCGGGACCAGTCTTCGACAATGCCGAGAAGAAAATTGCGGTAGTTGGGATTGTTGAAGCAGAGGGTGTCGGCGCGGTTGCCGGAGAGATCGATTTCCTGAAGCTGGGAAATGTTGGGGAGGTTGGGGCGGAAGGCATCCTCAAACCAGCAGATGGTTTTGAGGCCGCGCTTGCGGGCGGCGGGGATGACGGCTTCAAGGACGTCGTAGCTGCCGAGGTCAGTGGCGCGAGTGCCGTGGAAGACGGTGTTCTTGTAGTACTGGGGATGGATGGTGGCGTAATTTCCGCCGGAGAAGGTGCCGGTATCGTACTGTTGCTTGCCGTGGTCGGGGAGGGGCTGGCCGGGGACCTGGCGACCGGCGATGCCGCGACCGTAAGTAAAGGTGGCGAGGAAAAGAGTGTTGACGCCGGCATATTGCTGGAAGTTGTCGAGGACTTTTTCTGTTCCTTCATCGACGAAGGAGACTGCGCCGACCTGGATGCCGATGGTTTTTTTGTTGGGAGTGGCGGCGCGGGTGGTGGCTTTGGCTTCTGGAAGGGATGCGGTGAGGGCGGCTGCGGCGGCGCTCTGAAGGAAAGCTCTTCGATCCATGGTGTACCTCGACGATTCTGGGTGGGTTGGGTGCATTGGCGCTGATTTCCGGGAAGCAGGGGGTGCGTCAGGAGTCGGGGCGTTCGGGCTGCCAGGGATCGATGGGATCGCGATGCAGGCGGTCCTCGCGATTTTCCTGTTGCTCCTGCTGGCGACGTTTTTCCTGTTCTTCGCGTTCCTCGCGGCCATCGCTCATGGGAAAAAATCCTCGCTGGGAATAGTGTAAGAGAGGCGGGCTGGGGCGGGAATTTGTTTCTTCCTGACATGGTGAAGCGAGGTGGAGGCGGGCGGCATCCCATAGATAGGAAGCACTGCCTGCGACATTCAACAGCAACGAAACAGCGAACAGGAGAGAACATGGAAACGCGCATATTGGGAAAGAGTGGATTGAAAGTATCGGCGCTGGGATTCGGCGCCATGGGGATGAGCTTTGGGCTGGGGCCGGCGAAAGACAAAAAGGAAATGATTGCCCTGTTGCATGCAGCGGTGGAGCGAGGCGTGACGTTTTTTGACACGGCGGAGGTGTATGGTCCGTTTGCGAATGAAGATCTGGTCGGTGAAGGGCTGGCTCCGTATAAGGGAAAAGTTGTCATCGCGACGAAGTTCGGTTGGGAAGCGAATCCTGCAGACGGTGGCAAATGGAATGCGCTGAACAGCCGGCCGGAACATATCAAGCAGGTGGCGGAGGCGTCTCTGAAGCGGTTGAAGGTGGATGCCATCGATCTGTTCTACCAACATCGTGTCGACTTGAATGTTCCGATTGAGGATGTCGCTGGCGCGGTGAAGGAACTGATCGCGCAAGGCAAGGTGAAACATTTTGGGTTGTCGGAGGCGGGAGCGAAGACGATCCGTCGCGCGCATGCGGTGCAGCCGGTGACGGCGCTGCAGAGTGAGTACTCGCTGTTTTGGCGGGAGCCGGAAGAGACGGTGATGCCGGCGCTGGAGGAGCTGGGGATCGGGTTTGTTCCGTTCAGTCCGCTGGGCAAGGGATTTTTGACGGGGAAGATTGACGCGAATACGAAATTTGACAGCACGGATTTTCGCAGCATCGTGCCGCGGTTCAGCGAGGAAAATCGCATGGCGAACCAGGCGCTGGTGGATGTAATTCGCAAGTTTGCGGAGAAGAAGAAGGCGACGCCGGCGCAGATTGCATTGGCATGGCTGCTGGCAAAAGAGCCGTGGATCGTGCCGATTCCTGGGACGACAAAATTGGAACGATTGGAAGAGAACCTTGGGGCGACGAGGATTGAACTGAGCAGCGACGATGTGCGCGACCTGGAAGAGGCGTCGTCCAAGGTGAAGATCGAAGGCGCACGATATCCGACGTTCCATGCAGCGCTGGTTGGCCGGTGAGCGAGAGTCGCGAGACAAGACCGAGGAGATAGCTGATGGACATTCGGAGGGTAGGGACGGAGCCGTCGGTGAAGGGGCCTGCGGACTGGTTCACGGGAACTGTGCGATTCGACCCGTTATTTGAGGCGCCGGAACCGGCGCGGGTGGCGGGCGCGAGTGTGACATTTGAGCCGGGAGCGCGGACGGCGTGGCACACGCATCCGCTGGGCCAGACGCTGATTGTGACGGCTGGGTGCGGAAGAGCGCAGCGATGGGGCGGCCCGGTGGAAGAGATTCGGCCGGGGGACGCGATCTGGTTTTCTCCGGGAGAGAAGCATTGGCATGGAGCGGCGGCGACGACGGCGATGACGCATCTTGCCATTCAGGAGAAGCTGGATGGGAAGATGGTGGATTGGATGGAGCCGGTGAGCGACGCGCAATATGAAGGCAGCCGCTGAGGTTTGCATCGCCGGAATTTCAGGCGGTGGATGACGGGGCTTCTTTCGATCCCACTGAAGCCGCCCCGTTCGACTCGGTCGCCGGGGCGGACGAAGCTGGGGCACCCGGAACCTTCCCACGATAGCAACAGGAGAAATGCGCTAGCGCGGTCCTTCCCGCAGGGCGACATGCAGGCGGTCCCAGGTGATCTCCAGGGGCTCGGGCAAGACGCGGGTTTCGCCAATCGTTGTCATAAAATTTGTGTCGCCGGACCAGCGCGGCAGCATGTGCATGTGGAGGTGCCCAGTCACTCCAGCGCCGGCAGCCTTGCCCAGGTTCATGCCGAGGTTGATGCCGCCGGGGCGATAGATTTCTCTGAGGACGCGCTCCAGTTGCTGCGCCATCGCCATCATCTCCTGGGCTTCCGCGGCTTCGAGCTTACCCAGTTCCGCAGTGTGAGCATAGGGCAAAATCATGACGTGACCGGAGTTGTAGGGAAAGGCGTTGAGGCAGATGAAGCATCGCTGGCCGCGGGCGACAATGTTGGCGGCGCGGTCGGCTTGCGCGGAGGGCAGACCGGCGGCAACGGCATGGGCGGAGGCCGCGAGCAGATTGCAGA
Organism: uncultured Acidobacterium sp.; assembly: GCA_964636535.1. Classification (GTDB taxonomy): domain Bacteria; phylum Acidobacteriota; class Terriglobia; order Terriglobales; family Acidobacteriaceae; genus Acidobacterium. Next base: position 4,006 of record CAZWSD010000324.1, read on the forward strand.
AGACGCAGCCTGTATCTCCGGGCCAGGTTGCCAGCTCCGGCGGCACGCCCTGCCGGGTGGCGGAATCCAGCGTGCTGACATAGCGATAGCGCCAGGGAGTCCACAAGATATCCATACCGGGAAGTATAGACGGCGAAGTTCAGACCTGAATCACAAGTTTGCCGAGGTGGGCGTCTCCGGGCTGCAACAGGGAGATAAAAGCGCCGGGGGCCTTTTCGATGCCGTGGAGAACTGTCTCCTGGTGCAGGACCTTTCCGGCGCGCACGGCGGGAATCATCTCCGCAAGGAACGCCGGCATCCTGTGCAGATGGTCTGCGACCATGAGGCCTTCCACACGC
>CAZWSD010000325.1:0-4342 GCA_964636535.1 uncultured Acidobacterium sp.
CCTCGAAACCGCGGGCATACGCGTTGTCGAACGGGTCTCCGCCGAGGTGCCCACGCAGGAAACCTTCGAGCGCTACCTCAAGGTCAAACAGGAAAAGATGGGGCACATCTTCGAGGGTGTGTGAACGCTTGCCGGGTTGCCCGAGGCAAGCTGTGGCGCCAGACGGGGCCACGGCAGGGCGGGAGTGACCACCAGCGCGGCAAAGCTCGCGGATCTCAACATCAGCCGGCATCCTATAAAGATCGCTTGCACGACCCCTATCGTTTTTGTGGGGAAATGATTGATAATAAAGGACGAGTTACTCTCCGCAGCCGGTCGCCCTCCCGCTCTTTTGCGTGTAAAGCATTGATTTAATTGGGAACATTAGTCTCTGGCCACTCACCCCGCCAAAGCCGCGCCGGACAATGGACCTGCTCCAGAGAACCCCTACTTCGATGATAGAAGAATCGGCCCGAATTCCCGGCAAAGTTCTGGTGGAAATCGCCAGTCCGCATCGAATTTGCTGCAAGCCGCCCGAAAGCAAGCACCAACGGTCATGGTTTCCGTATCGCATTGGGAAATCGTGATGGAATCGTGATAAACAGTTAAGTGCCTCCGGCACAGAAATGGTTCAAGTTCGCTCATGAGTGTGCCCTTCCATTCTCTTCCTCCGGCAGCAAGCGCTCTGGCCCTGGCGATCCCCGAGTACGCGGAACCAGCTCATTTCTCGGCCCTGTCCATGGCCGTCCTTGCCGCGCTCATCCTCATTTCCGCAGCCATGTTCTGGTCGCGCTTCGGCAGAGTCGTGCGGGTGCTTCGCCAGGCGAGGCCCGATGCCGACTTTTCCCTACGCCCGATCGGCAAGCGATTCCGGGAGTTCTTCTGGGAGGTGCTCTGCCAGGGCAAGGTCATCAAGGAACGCCCCATTCCGGGCCTCTCCCACGCACTCGTCTTCTGGGGATTTCTCGCCTTCGCCCTGGTTTCCCTCAACCACTTCGCCACCGGCTTCAACCTGGGATTTCTCTCGCCCCACGGCCTCTTCGGCGGCTTTTACTTCTACTTTGCCGCTGTCTTTGCCCTTGGGGTCGCCGTCGGCATCACCTGGCTCTTTATCCGGCGCTTCTTCCTGCGCCCCAAATGGCTTGGCGAAAAACTCTCCTATGAATCAGGCGTCATCGCCGGGCTGATTTTTCTACTGATGGCGACCTACCTGGCGGGCTTCTTCACACCTCCAGACTCACCTGCGGCCATCGCGCTCTGGTGGGTGCATGCGCTCACGATTCTGGTTTTCCTGCCGCTCATTCCCCACACCAAACATCTGCACCTCATGCTGGCACCAGCCACGGTCTTCCTTTCGCGTGGCGATTTCAGCCGCATTCCACCGCTCGCGGGCGACGAGGACTTCGGCCTGGTCGCGGGCAAAGACGTGACCAGGCTGGCGGCCCTGCAGGCATACTCCTGCGTTGAGTGCGGGCGCTGCACCGAGCACTGCCCCGCCAACAACACCGGCAAGGAGCTCAATCCCAAAGAGATCGTCCTCGGCCTGCGCCGCTACCTCAACGAGCTGGGCCCGGCCAGCGACCACCCCATCGTCGACGGCAAACACGAAACCCTCACTTCCATCTTCCAGTGCACCACCTGCGGCTCTTGCGAGTACCAGTGCCCCGTCGGCATCGAGCACCTGCCGCTCATCATCGGTATGCGCCGCGGCACCGTTAATACTGGCGGGTGGGAAGACGAATATGGCGGCAAGCTCTTCAACACGCTCGAGCGCAACGGCAACGCTCTCGGCATGAGCGCCAGCGAGCGCGACAAGCTCATCCAGAAACTCGAGCTGCCCCTCTTTGACGGCACCCAGGAGTATTGTCTCTGGCTCGGCTGCATGGGCGCCTACGACCCGCAGGGCCGCGAAATCGTCGCGTCCTTCGTAAAGGTGATGCGCTACTTCAACACCAGCTTCGGCGTGCTTAAGAAAGAACGCTGCACCGGCGACCCCGTCCGCCGCCTCGGCAATGACCTGCTCTTCCAATCGCTCGCTGAACAGAACATCGAGAACATCCAGAAGCAGAAGGTGAAAAAGATCGTCACCATCTGCCCGCATTGCGTTCGCACCATCGCCAAAGACTGGCAGGAGTTTGGCGGCGTCACGGCCGAGATCGAGCATCATAGTGAATTCATGGCCCGCCATCAGCATCTGCTGCCGCAAACACCATCTGGAGAGACGATCGTCTATCACGACCCCTGCTACCTGGGCCGGTATCGCGGCAGCTACGACGAGCCGCGCCAGGTGCTGGCCCGCTCAGCTAAGGTCATCGACCCGCCCCAGAGCCGCGAGCGCAGTTTCTGCTGCGGCGCGGGCGGCGGGCTGGTTTTTCTCGGCGACGAGCCGGGCGAGCGCGTCAGCCACACCCGCGCCAAAGAGTTGACCGCCACCGGCGCACGTATCGTGGGGGCCGCTTGCCCCTTCTGCAACTCCATGTTCCGCGATGCGCTCGCCGCCACCTGCGACGAGCCTCCTCAACTCCTCGATATTGCTCAAATCGCCGCTCGCTCCATCGACGGCGCAACCACGGAACCGAACACGTAAATTTTGCGGGAGCATTACGGCATGAAAATCCTGGTAGTCATCAAACAAGTGCCCGTGCGCGATACAAACATTCGCATCGACGCAACCGGCAAGTGGCTCGACGAGTCGGACCTCGAATTCGAAATCAACGAGCCGGACGCCTATGCGCTCGAAGAAGCACTCCAACTCAAAGATCTTAACGGCGGCGAGGTGATCGTGCTGTGCGCCGGCCCCGAACGCGCCGGCTCCATCATCCGCGAGGCGCTGGCCAAGGGCGCCGACCGCGCTATCCACATTGAGTGCGACGATCTCGCCTCCCTGGACACGCTGGGAGTCGCGAACCGCCTCGCCGCCGCAGCCAAGACCGAGAATCCTGACCTCATCCTGACCGGCCTCCAGTCCGATGACCTTGGACTTGGCCAAACCGGCGTGGTCATGGCTGAGTTGCTCAATATCCCGCACTCCACCATCATCATGCACGTGGAAGTGGACGCCGCAGCCATCAAGGTCAAGCGTGAGCTGGAAGACGGCTGGTTCCAGCAGATCCAGATGCCTCTGCCCGCACTGCTCACCATTCAGTCCGGCATTCACCGGCTGCGCTACGCCACGCTCATGGGCATAAAGAAAGCCAAAACCAAGGAAGTAAAAAAACTGTCCCCCTCTGAACTGGCCGCAGCGCCTCCGCCCGCGATTGCAGTCGAGCGCATCTACGCCCCCGAGAAAAAGAAACAAACACAGATACTCAAAGGCTCGGCCCAGGAGACGGCGGCCAAGCTGGTGGAAAAACTCAAATACGAGGTGCGGGTCATATGAGCGGAGTGCTGGTAGTTCTGGAATATCGCAATGGAGCCGAGGGACAGATGTGGGCGCGCATGTCGTGGGAAGCCATCGCGGCTGCCGGGCAGCTCGCGCAGATCTGCGGCGGCAACATCTACACCGCGGCGCTTGGCGGCACCCAACTCGGCGCGCTCGCTGCTGAAGCAGCCGGCCACGGCGGCGCCAGACTGCACACGCTCGAGCACGCGCTCCTCGCAAAGTACACGCCGGAAGGCTACACCCTCGCGCTTGAAGAGCTAATCCGCAGGCATCAACCGGAATGGGTCGTCTTCCCCCACACTTACCGCACGCGCGACTTTGCTCCGCGGCTGGCCACACGCTTCCACCAGGTGCTCATCGCCGATATCATCGCCATGCGCGATGAAAACGGCTCGCCCGTGTTCGTCCGGCAGCTCATGCAGGGCAAGCTCAACGCCGACTATCGCAAGACAGGCAATGGCCCCGGCTTCATCTCGGTGCAGGCGGGCGCATTCCGCGCAGAAGAATCGCCCGCCGCGCCCGCAACGGTGGAACCGTTCACGGTCACGCTCGACTCGACGCACATCCGCACCCAGCCCGGCGAGCCCTTCCGCGAGTCGGCCCAAACGGTAGATCTTGGCTCCGCCGCAATCATCGTCTCCATCGGTCGCGGCATCAAGGAGCAGGAAAACATCCCCATCGTGCGGAAACTCGCCGACGCACTCGGCGCCGAGCTGGCGGCCTCACGGCCCATCTGCGACAACGGCTGGCTCCCCATGGAGCGCCAGGTTGGCAGCTCCGGCCAGACCGTCGCGCCCAAACTCTACCTCGCGATCGGAATCTCCGGCGCCATCCAGCACCTGGTCGGCATGAAGGGCTCAAAGTCCATAGTCGCCATTAACAAAGACGAAAATGCGCCCATCTTTGAAGCCGCCGACTATGGCATCGTCGGCGACCTCTTTGAGATCGTTCCGGCGCTCACCGAAGCGGTCAACAAGGCCA
>CAZWSD010000326.1:0-4339 GCA_964636535.1 uncultured Acidobacterium sp.
GACGCATGCGGTGCTGGCGTGGTCGTCGGCGGCGGTGCTGGCCGGGGAGTATCCGACGTGGTGGAAGCAGGCGGGTATTTATTCGGCGGCGACGGCGGTGAGTTTGACGCGGGTGCTGGGGCAGCAGCATTTTCCGACGGATGTGCTGGTGGGCAGCTCGGTGGGCTGGCTAATCGGGCACTACGTGTACCGGCACTATCACCGCTGGCAGCAGCGGCATATGCGGTAGAGGCGGGTGGGTGAAGAGATGATGCAGATTCCTGCCGGTGTATCTCGATCTTTCCGATAGAATTTCGCCTGACTTGCGAAAGAGGTGCACGATTGTTCTCTTTTTTGAAGCGATTGAGGCGGCCAAAGAGCGGCCAAGAAGACGAGAGTATGCCGAATGCGATCGTTCTGTTGCTGCGAGAGAGCCGTTGGTTGGATGTGACTGAAATTGCCGCGGCCGGTGAGCGTGCGTGGGGGGAGCGATTTAACCGCGCGAATGACCATACTTACGGGGTTTATCAGGATGGCGCGGTGACGGTTGTGAAGGCGGGGAGCGCGGTGGTGAATCTTTTGCATGGGAGCGGGCCGTATTTCGGAACGACGCCGGAGGAAGTGGAGCAGATTGCCGGGAGGTTTCCGCGCAAGGAACAACGCGCGGCGTGGTCTGCTCATCGGGCCTGGATGTCGCTGGACGACCTGGTGAGTTATGGAAAGCAGGAGGCAAAGGCGAAGGCTGAATCGTATGCGGCCCTGGCGCGGCTGACGCAGCATCTGGTGGATGCGAACTGCTGCGGATTGTATCTGCCGAAGGAGCATGTATTCCTTCCCGCTAACGGGGCGGTGGAAGCGGCATTGCAGCAGATGCATCAAGAGATTTTCTTTCGGTAATTCTCAGGAAGAGAGGGAGCGGAGGAAGCGGCGGTCTTCATCGGAGAGGCAGGCTTTTTCGAGGAGATCAGGGCGGTTGCGGAGGGTTTTTTCGAGGGCGCGTTCGCGGCGCCAGCGGCGGATCTGGTCGTGGTTGCCCCCGGCGAGGACGTCGGGAACGGCGAGGCCGCGGAATTGGGCGGGGCGGGTGTAGTGGGGATAGTCGAGCAGTCCGCCGGAGCCGTGGGTGGAGAGCGGCGGAGAGCCTTCTTTGGGAGAAAGGTGGGTCGTGAGTTCGCTGTGGGCGGGGCCGAAGCTCTCATAGGCGCTGGATGCCTCGTTTCCGAGGACGCCGGGGATGAGGCGCATGGTGGCGTCGAGGAGGACGGCGGCGGCGAGTTCACCGCCGGAGAGGACGTAGTCGCCGATGGAGAGTTCGCGGTCGCAGTGGAGGATATTGACGCGCTCATCGACGCCCTCGTAGCGGCCGCAGAGGAGCACGAGGCGGTCGAGAGTGGCGAGCTGGCGAGCGATGGTCTGGGTGAAGGGCGCGCCCTGCGCGGAGAGCAGGATAAGGGATTCGCGAGCGGTGTTGCGGGTGGATTTAGGCTCGATGCCGAGGGATTCTATGGCTTCGGTGAGTGGTTCGGGTTTGAGGACCATGCCTTCGCCGCCGCCGAAGGGGCGGTCATCGACGGTGCGGTGACGGTCGTGGGTGAAGTTTCGGAGGTCATGGCATTCGATGGAGACGAGCTGGTTGGCGATGGCGCGGCGCATCACGCCGTGCGCGAGGATGCTCGAGAAGAAATCGGGGAAGATGGTAATGATGTCGAAGCGCATGACGGAGCTCAGTGGTGGGTCGTGGAAGGGTCGGTCGGGTTGAGGTCGAGGAGTCCATCGGGGAGGCGCATGTCGACGCGGCGGTTGGGGATGTCGAGGCGCAGGAGCATGGCCTTGACGAAGGGGATATCCGCGGTGAGAGCTGGGTTGTCGTGTCGCCGGACGACGAGGAGATCGGCTCCTGCGGCCTGGCGGTCGACGTTGAGGATGGAGCCGACGGGTCGTGGAGGGCCGGGGGGCGAGTTGTCATAGACGGTGCAGCCGATGAGGTCGTCGATGTAGGCGGAGTCCGGGTCGAGGGGTGCGCGTTCCTCGGCGGGGATAAGGACGTTGAGGCCGCGGAGGGTTTCAGCGTCGTTGATGGAGTCGATGCCGGAGAATTTGAGGACGACGCGGTCCGGGGTGAGGCGGAAGTCGTCAAGCTGGATAGGTCGCGGGAGGGCTTTCTCGTCCTGGGTGGCGAGGAAGAGGCGTTTGCGTTCGGCAAACTTCTGAGGGAAATCGGTGAGCAGGTCGGCGATGACCTCTCCCCTGCGACCCTGGGGGCGAACGATGTGCGCGAGGGTAACCCAGGGGCTGAGGGGCATGCAATCTACTCTTTTTCCGCGTGATCCTCTTCGATGATGTCGAGGGTGTAGCGGTGGTGGTGCTTCATGCTGACCGCCCCGAGGATGGTGCGCATGGAGCGGGCCGTGCGGCCCTGCTTGCCGATGACTTTGCCAACGTCAGATGGGGCGACATGAAGGCGCAGGACGGTGCTTTCCTCACCTTCCTGGGCATCGACGACGACCGCCGAGGGTTCGTCGACCAAGGCTTTAGCGATTTCAGTAACTAATTGCTGCATGTTATCCGGGCGTTCAAGTTCCGTCATATACAGCCTCCAGTGGCAGCCCGAAGTAGCTGACCGTTCCGTGCCAGCGGCGAGTTGGGGTGCAGATCTGCCGCCAAAAGGCCCCCGTAAGGAGCTGCAGGAGGCAGCACCGGGGATGCAAATCGCGCGCCAGGCTGGGGTGGCTTTGGCGCGTTTTCAACAAGCCACTCACAGCGCATCTTCGCAGAGGTTGAGTGCCAAAGGCAAACGAATGTGCACTCCGGAGAGCGGATCGAGGGTTGAGACTATGCTGCGGCAGGCGCAGGCTGGTGAGCGACAAGCTTGGCGACGCGGTCAGAAAGCTGGGCGCCTTTGCTTACCCAATAATCAACACGGTCGCGCTTGAGCGAGACGGTCGCGGGGTTGGTGCGAGGATTGTAGGTTCCGACAACCTCAAGGGAGCGGCCATTGCGGGCGCGATCCTTCTCAATAACGACGATACGGTAGTAAGGCTGCTTGCGCGCGCCCATGCGCGCGAGACGAATCATGACCACAGCGGGTGAATCCTTTCAGTGACAGCGATTGAGGGAAGGGCGCGCATCCAGAGGCGGGCAGCCGAGATCGGCACCCAAGCGGAAGGATGGACGTATCCCTAAATTACAAATATAGCAGCAAAAGCGGGGGATTTCAGCGTCCTGTGACGCAGGACACGTAAAGAAACACGGAGGAGTTGGAAAGTAGGCAAGAGGAGCGCGGGAGCGTCGGCGGCGGGGAGGGTAACCGGGTGGTGGCGATTCTGCCATAGCCCAGGGAGTTACGGACTGGGAAGCCGGTGGTGAGCCGCCTGGAGGCGGAAAATATTTTTTAAGCGGAGGTGAAAATGGGCGGAAAACGCGGTGGATCTGGGATGGATTGGAGGAGGCGCTGGGCGGGCAAGGCGGGGGTTGCGGTGCTGGGGGCGGGGATGCTGGGAGGCGTGTTGCCGGGGGTGGGGCAGATGACGCTGAGCCCTGTTCCGCAGCCGTCGAAGCAGGGGAATCTGCTGACGAATCCAGGGAGGACGCCGGGGGTGCAGTTGCTGTACCGTCTGGACCGGGAGTTTTCTGAGGCGACGGCCAAAGGGGGCGGGAAGGCGTTTGCGAGCTGGTTTGCGCCGGATGGAGTGACGCTGGGGGATGGGAAGGCTCCGGTGGAGGGTCAGGGCGCGATTGCGGCGGTGGCGACGTGGTCGCCCGCGGAGTACCAGTTGACATGGACAACAGCGGGGGCGCGGATGAGCCCGGATGGCGATTATGGTTTTACGTGGGGCGAGTACACGGGGGTGGTAAAGGGCGAGGGCGGAGATGCGAGCCGGGAGAGGGGACGGTACATCCTGGTGTGGAAGAAGCAGGCGGAGGGGCAGTGGAAGGTGGAGCTGGATGCGAGCAACACGGGTCCGGCGAAGGATGATTGCTGCCGACTGCCGTAGCAGGGGAGATCTGAACGTTGAGGTGCGCGCGTTCCGGAGACGGAGCGCGCGCATCTCTGTTTACCACTGGACGCCGGGGTAAAGGCTGGGGATTCGCTTGGCTCGGTAGAGATTGGCGCCAGTTTCGTGCATGGTCCAGATGGTTTGGGGGTTGCTGGTGGGGGTAATTTCCTGGATGGTGGAGGTGTACTGTCCGTTAGAGGCCGGGGGCTCGTTGCAGAGGTCGAATTCGAGGTCGCCGTTGGCGAGGAGTTCGGCATTGCCCCCCCAGGCGTTGTAGTCAGCGGTGGGGACTTTGTACTGGAAGTTGAGCGTGGCGGTCATGGTGGAGGTATTGACGTTGAGGATGGGGACGGTGCTGTAGC
>CAZWSD010000327.1:0-4320 GCA_964636535.1 uncultured Acidobacterium sp.
GGAGGCCTCAACCTTATCTAAACTCCGTGTCCAGTTCCAGCAGGGTGCACTACAGTCGTCTGTCGTTCAAGTCGTACCCGGCGCTGAACCAGACCGGTTGTTCCATCCCGGGGGACACGTACACTTACGACGCGCTGGGCGGGGTTACCAAGATTACCCATGCGGACGGCAGTTATCAATCTTTTTCCTACAATGGCCGTGCAACCAAATGGACGAATGAGGCAGGAAGCGTGACGCGCATTACCGAGGTCGATGGTGTGGGCAGGCCGACGGCAGTGTGCGAAGTGACATCGGTGGCGCTGACCGGTTCCGGCTCACCGACCAATTGCGGTCTCGGCTTTGGCGATACCGGTTATCTTACAACGTACTCGTATAGCGGCACCACGACGACGGTGACTCAAGGGGATCAAACGCGAGTCTTCGAGACCGATGAGTTAGGTCGGCCAATTCTTACGGAGGAGCCCGAGTCCGCCACTACCACTTATAGCTATTCGCTCAATTCCACTGGTTTGGTGGTGACCGAGACACGGCCGGAAGCGAACCAAACCAACCCAAGCGTGACAACGGCGACAACGACACAATATGACGCGCTGGGAAGGGTCGTTAGCATCAGCTACAGCGATGGAACCCCGACACGGACATATTCGTACGATGTCAGCTCAGAATGGGGCGATAGCTTGCAGAATGCCAAAGGGCGACTCGTTGAGGCGTGGAGTGCCGCCAATGCCGGCACCATCTTCAGCTACGATCCGATGGGCAGAGTGATTTGGGAGGCGGAATGCACGCCTTCCATCTGTGGATCAGGGCAGCACGACATTTCCTACGCCTACGACTGGCTTGGCGACCTGACCAGCGCGGGCGACGGCTCCGGCGTGACCACTACGTATGGCTATAACCCTGCCAGCCAGATCGATCAAATCACCAGTTCCCTGAGCGACGCCACCCATCCTGGAACTCTGGTCTCGAATGTGCAGGATGGGCCGTTCGGCCCTGTTGACTTTGATTATGGAAACGGGCTATCTCGGTACAACAGCTACGATGCACTCGGCAGGTTGAATGGATCGTGGCTTTGCGTGGGGCCGCAGACCTCCGGGTGTTCAGGATTGAGCCAGATTTACGGATTTGCGATCAACAGCCAGGAGGGAAACGAGATTCTAAACCTGTCAGACAATGTTTTGGGGCAGCGTCTTGCCTTTACTTACGACAGCCTTGGCCAGCTCTCGACCATGTCGAATTCCAGCGGCCAGGAGCTGTACAACTGGACGTATGACCGCTGGGGTAATCGCTGGGATCAGACCGTGGACTCCGGCTCAGGGCCGAGCCCGCAATTGAGCTTCAACACCGCAACGAACCAGGTCTCCGGTTACGGCTATGATGCCGCAGGCGATATGACGTCCGACGGGTTGCACACCTACACCTACGATGCCAACGGCAACGTGATTGCCGTAGACGGGGGCAACACGGCGACTTATGTCTATAACGCCCTGAATCAGCGTGTAGAAGTGAAAGAACTCGGCAGCGACAGCGAAGAATTTGTCTACAATCTCAATGGCCAGCGAGTCTCGATTTGGGACGGCAACACCGGGAGCCAGATTCAGGGGCAGGTTTACTGGGGAACGCAGCCGCTGGAGTTCTACGAGAACGGAGCGGCGCACTTCCAGTTTCAGGATTGGGAGGGGACAGAGCGGGTGCAGACGTCATACAATGGCGCGGTGGAAGGGATGTACAGTTCGCTACCGTTCGGAGATGACTACTCGGCCTCGGGGACCGATGACGACGCCTACCATTTCGCCATGCTCGACCAAGACACCAACGACAACGGTCACGCCATGTTCCGGGAATATTCGAGCATGAGCGGACGCTGGATGAGCCCGGACCCGTATATGGGCAGCTACGACATTTACAACCCGCAGAGCTTCAACCGGTATGCGTATGTGTTGGATAATCCGCTGGGGTATGTGGATCCATGGGGGCTGGGAAGTCAGAAGGTAAATACCTCGGCTGGCGGTAGCTGCACCGATGGCTACGAAACCATTAATGGGAAGCTGTATGCCTGCGGCGGCCCCCCTGTCATTGTCATTCAGAATTCTTATGCCAACGGCGGCGACCCTTGGGATACCACGTATGGAATCATGAATCCCCCGTCCAATTATTATCTACAAAATTCGTCACCTGGAGCGGCCCCAAATAAGGGTAGCTGGTTCCATCGCCAGGTGTGTAGCGCCTTTGCCGGATTACTAGGGCTCGCCTCTTCTCAGAATCTCAATAGTACAGTCGGGTTGGGAGTAGGTGGCAATGGCGGCGTCGGCTTCATTTTGGGCGCTGCAGCGTCCGCGGGATTACAGTTCGTCGCGGATAGCAGCGGTAATGTCGGCGTATCTATAAGCGTGGGGGGAAACCCTGGATATGGTGTTTTTGGCGTTGGAGTCATGGCGGGGGTCCAAGGGTCAGTCTCCACAGCCAAGACTATTTACGATTTGCGTGGCGGTTCTGTGGATTTTGGTGCAAGCTTCGGGTCGGGACCTGCGGTAGGACTCGATGGCTCAGCCGCGATGGATGGCAGCAGTTTTACGGGAACGGTTACAGTCGGACCGGGAGTGGGCACGAAGGGATCAGCTCTGGGCGTTGACTACACATGGGTTCCATCAGCATTGAGCACAAACTGCCACTGAGGTCCAAACTATGACAAGCCAACTCGTTGCAATGGTATCTCTAGGGTTTGCCCTCTTTGTGGTGGGAGGGCTTGCCCGAACATACATGAATTTACGTCTGAATCGCCATCTCTGGCGAGGGCAAGCTGGGCAATCAACTGAGCGCAGATACATCCGCTTGATCAAGGAGCGCAAAGCTCCTGTATTGCCGTTGGTTTTGACTCTAACGCTTATGCCGTTGGGGATCGTCCTAGTTTTTGGGGCGATAGTCTGGCACAATAAGCATCCTTCCGCAGCGCCAGTCATTACTAGCCCCAAATAACGGGCCGACGCAGAAGCAGAAGCAATGCGCTGAACAGGCGCTGAAGAAGAATGCCGTCGCACTATCGCTTGATGCGGCAGGTGTGGGGGCTGGTTTCCTGCCCGGCGGAGACCTCGTCGTAGCCGGAGCGCAGATGGGGATCGGCGTCGCGTCCACCGTGAACAGCGCGGTAGGGGGAGATGCACCGGGAGCCGTTACGAGCGTCTTCGGTTTCCAATTAGCAGCGATGGCCCCGGCTGCAAAATGGGCTGGTGTGGGTGCGAAGGCGGTTCCATTTCTCGGAGCAGTCGTTAGCGCGGCTGGCGGCTTAAACGACGCATGGCATACCTATCAGGACTACCAATCATGCATGGTGCACCCATGACAGAGCTGGACGATATTCGACCTCTCGACCCATTCACTCGGAAATGGCTTCTCGTGGTGATCCTGTGCATGGTGCCGACCTTCTTTTTGTTTGCGGTTTTTCTAGGTGATCCGGGAAGAGGAAGGGCTGCGGCAATTTGCGGGGCAGTGGGCATGACGGCCATCAGAGCTTGCTGGCACTTGAGGAGACATGCGTGGTTCTGGATAGTGCTGGCGGTGATGGTGGCGCTGCATGTGGCCCTTGTCGTGTTCATTCCATGGGGCGACAAGAGCTATCCCGGTTACGCACTTCTACCGGTTGCGGGGCTGGACTACGGTATCGTCTACGGGAGCTTTAAGCTGGCCGAGAGGGTGATGAGCCGGGGTGACGCGGCTAGTTCTCCAAGCTGAAATTCGCCCGTACTGGTTCTTAGCTGCAGGCCGTCCCTTCCGGGGCGGCCTTGTTGTCTCTGGCAGGGTGTAGTTCCGTGCTAATGCTAGCGTCCGAAGAGCAACGCTGCTGCGCAGCGGATGGAGCAGGCGACACGTCACCCCCAAATGGGGTTGCGGTTTGTAAACGTGGCGCGTGTCCGGTTAGCCAGCGTTAACGTACTTTGAATCAATGGTTTGATAAGCCATGCGTCCGGCGAGGGTTCCGGCGTTTACGCACGTAAACGCGCAGAGTGCTCCGAAGAGCGCGGCGCGTAAACATACTGATAGACAAGGGCTTTCATTCATCGGGCGCTTGACGGGAAAAATTGCCGGGTGCAAGCTGGTTGCGAGGCGGGCTCCCCCATGAACACTCCCCGCATCCCGAATCCTTTGCCGTCTCCAGATTCACCGAAAGGTGACGGGCGTTCGCTTCTCCGCGCCAAAACTATCGCAACGAGGCTCACGCCGGAAGAGCTGGCCGAGGTGGAAGCCGCCGCCGAAGGCGCGGGAAAAACCTTGGCCGAGTGGCTGCGTGAGCTGGCTTTGAAAGCCGCGCGAGAACGTCCGGCAGAC
>CAZWSD010000328.1:0-4284 GCA_964636535.1 uncultured Acidobacterium sp.
ACTGTCCTCACCGACGGCACCTATTTCCTCGACGGCGGCGCCATGTTCGGCGTCGTCCCCAAACCGATGTGGGAAAAGCGCGCCCCCGCCGACGCGCAAAACCGCATCCTCCTCGGGGCCAACACTCTCATCATCCGCACCGGCAAGCACACCGTCGCCGTCGAAACCGGCCTCGGCAACAAGATGCATGAGAAAATGCGCGCCATCTTTGAAGCCAAGGAGCAGCTTCCCCACTCCTTCGTCGCAGCAGGCATCCATCCTGAAGAAATCGATGTCGTCATCAATACCCACCTCCACTTCGACCACTGCGGCTGGAACACCACCAAACTCCCCGACGGCCGCATCGTGCCCACCTTCCCCAACGCCCGCTACTTCGCGCATCGCGGAGAAGTCGAGCACGGCCGCCTGCAACTGGAGCGCGACGCCGTAAGTTACAACAGCCCCAATTATGACCCCCTTGTCGAATCCGGCCAGATGACCTTGCTCGATACAAAACCAAATGAAATCACCGAAATTGTCCCGGGCATCTCCGTCGAATGCTACCCCGGCCACACCGCCCAGTTGCTCGCCGTCAACATTGACTCCGCCGGACAGCGCGGCTGCTATATCTCAGACCTCATCCCCACCAGCGCCCACCTCGACATCACCTGGGTCATGGGCTACGACCTCGATCCGCTCACCTGCATTGAACAGCGCAAACGCTTCTACCAGCGCGCCATCCCGGAAAAGTGGCTCGTGCTCTTCACCCACGACCACCACACGCCCTTCGGCCACATCGTCCTGAATGAGAAAAACAAGCCCATCATGAAACAGGAGTAGCGCACGCGCACCCTGCTCATGCCATCCCACTTCATATTTCTCATCCTCGTCGTTCTGCTGGCGACCGGCGTGCGCTCCACCTTTGGATTTGGCGAATCCCTCCTCGCCGTGCCGCTGCTCGCCTTCATCATGCCCGTGCGCCAGGCCGCGCCGCTCGCCGTGCTGCTCTCCATCACCGTGGCCACCGTCATCCTCATTCAGGACTGGAAGAAAACTCACTTCCGCAGCGCCATCTCCCTGCTGCTCGCCACCTGTCTCGGCATTCCTCTCGGCCTTCTGCTGCTTGCCACCGGCGACCAGAACGTCGTAAAGATCGTTCTTGCCCTGTTGCTCATCGCCTTTGCGATCGTGTCGCTCACCGGGCTCAACCGCTGGCGCCTGCAAAGCGATCACAATGGCTGGCTCCTCGGCTGCGGGTTCTGCGCGGGCGTACTGGGTGGAGCCTTCGGCATGAACGGCCCGCCGCTTGTCATCTACGGAGCGCTGCGCCGCTGGCCCGCTCCGCAATTCCGCGCCACGCTGCAGGGCTACTTCCTGCCTGCCAGCGCGCTTTGCATGCTCGGCTACTGGCGCGCCGGCCTTTGGACTCACGCGGTCACCCATGACTTCCTCATCTCGCTGCCCGTCCTGCTGCCGGTCATCTTCATCGGACGATGGATCAATCGCCGCATCCACCCCGAGCGCTTCCTCAAGTATGTCTATCTCGGTCTCATGCTGATCGGCCTCATCCTGCTTGGGCAGGCCGCGCACGCCGTAATGGCTCTTCCCATCTAACCCATGACAGTAACTGCATCCTGCCTCTGGATGCTTCATCCAAACAACTATGCCGATGGATCCCAAGCTCCGCGCTCACCTTGATTCGCTGCCTCCCGCGCCGCCGCTCGATCAGCTCACTCCGGCGCTGCTTCGCGCCCGCGTTACCCAGATCCTCGATAGCCTCAGCTTTCCCGATCTGCCGCAACTCCCCGCGCGCAACGCGCAGATTCCGGGCCCCGCAGGCTCCATCCCCATTCGCATTTATCAGCCCGCTGCGCAAGACCCCGCGCCTGTCATCGTTCATTTTCACGGCGGTGGATGGGTCGTCGGCTCGCTCGACACGCACGACCCCTTCTGCCGCTATCTCAGCGCACTCACGAACGCCATCATCGTCTCCGTCGACTACCGCCTCGCGCCCGAGCACAAATTTCCCGCGGCAGTGAAGGACGCGGAAGCCGCCGCACGCTGGGTTCTCGCGCACGCGGCCGAATTGGGCGGCGATCCCATGCACGTCTTCGTCTCCGGCGACAGCGCAGGCGCAAACCTCGCCGCCGTAGCCGCTCAGCTACTCGGCAAAAACGCCGGCCTGAGCGGGCAGGTTCTCCTCTTTCCCGTCGCCGACACCGCACCGGAAAATTATCCGTCTTACTCGGAAAACGCCACCGGCTGCGGCCTGGAACGCCCGCAAATGCTCTGGTATCTCAATCAGTATCTGGAAGGCGATGATCAGCGCGAAGACTTCCGCGCCGCGCCAATCATCGCGAAGGATCTCGCCGGCCTGCCCCCTGCCCTCGTCATGACCGGCGAATACGACGTCCTTCGTGACGAAGGCATGCTCTACTCCGCGCGCCTCCGCGCGGCCGGCGTCGATGTAACCCACTTTCACTTCCGGGAGATGCACCACAACTTTCCCGTCTGGCCGCTCACCGTCGCTGAATTTCCGCAATCCTATGAAGCGCGGGAAAAAATCGCCGGCTGGATCAGCCAAATCGCGAAATAGGGCGCCGCACCCGCACCTCCAATTTCCACCCCGTCCTCAATTCTTCTGCGCGTTGTCCTCGCCCACCTTCAGCACCGCAAGAAACGCCTCCTGCGGAATATCCACCTTCCCGATCCGCTTCATCCGCTTTTTGCCTTCCTTCTGCTTCTCCAGCAGCTTGCGCTTGCGCGAAATATCACCGCCGTAGCACTTCGCGATCACATTCTTCCGCAGCGCCGAAACCGTCTCGCGCGCGATCACCTTCGACCCAATCGCCGCCTGGATCGCCACCTCAAACTGCTGCCGCGGTATCAGCTCGCGCATCTTTGACACCAGCGCCCGCCCGCGCTCGTAGGCAAAATCCCGATGCACAATAATCGACAGCGCATCCACCGGCTCGCCCGACACCAGGATGTCCATCTTCACCATCGGCGAAACCCAGGTCCCGGCAAGCTGGTAATCCAGCGATGCATACCCGCGCGACACCGACTTCAGACGATCGTAAAAATCCAGCACGATCTCATTCAGCGGCAGCTCATAGGTCAGCGCCACACGCGTCGGCGTCACATACTCAAAGTTCTTCTGCTGCCCGCGCTTCTCTTCCACCAGCTTCAGAATGCCGCCCACGTACTCTTCATTCGTGAGGATCGTCGCCAGGATCACCGGCTCTTCAATCTTCTCGATCTCGCTCGGGTCGGGCCATCGCGACGGATTGTCCACCTCCACCACGCTCCCGTCCGTCATCGTGATCTTGTACCGCACGCCCGGCGCCGTCGTAATCAGGTCCAGCCCAAACTCGCGCTCCAGCCGCTCCTGGATGATCTCCATGTGCAGCAACCCCAGGAATCCGCAGCGAAAACCAAACCCCAGCGCCACCGAGCTCTCCGGCTCAAAGAAAAACGATGAGTCATTCAGTCGCAGCTTTTCGAGCGCATCGCGCAACATCGTGTGCTCGTGCGAGTCCACCGTGTAGATGCCCGCGAAGACCATTGACTTGATGTCTTCAAATCCCGGGAGCGGCTCCTTCGCCGCGCGCGTGTCTTCGGTTACTGTGTCGCCGATCTTCGTGTCCGATACGGTCTTGATCGTTGCCACAAAGAATCCCACTTCGCCCGCGGAAAGTTCATCAATCTCCACCGGCTTGGGCGTCAGCACGCCCATTGACTCCACATCGAAAACCTTCCCGTTCGACATTAGCCGGATGCGCATCCCCTTGCGCAGCGTCCCATTGACTACACGCGTCAGCACGATCACGCCGCGATAGGCATCGAACCAGGAGTCAAAAATCAGCGCCTGCACCGGCGCATTGGGATCACCCTTCGGCGGCGGCAGCCGATGCACAACGGCTTCCAGCACATCCGGCACGCCCTGACCGGTCTTCGCGCTCACTGGAATTGCATCGGTCGCATCCAGCCCCACGGCGCTCTCAATCATCTCCTGCGTGCGCGTAACGTCCGCGCTCGGCAAATCGATCTTGTTAATTATGGGAATAATCTCAAGCCCGTGGCTGATCGCCAGGTACGCATTCGCCAGGGTCTGCGCCTCTACGCCCTGCGAGGCATCCACTACCAGCAGCGCGCCTTCGCAAGAAGCCAGCGACCGCGACACCTCGTAGGAAAAATCCACGTGTCCCGGCGTGTCGATCAGGTTCAGTTGATAGGTATTGCCATCCTTCGCCGGATACAGCATCCGCACCGCGTGCGCCTTGATCGTGATCCCGCGCTCGCGCT
>CAZWSD010000329.1:0-4282 GCA_964636535.1 uncultured Acidobacterium sp.
TGTCAAACTGCTACCGCCTCCCCGGCTGAGCCGGGGGTTCTCCCGGTTGGAATAGGAAGAAGGGTCTCGAATATTCCGAGGACTGCCGCTGTTAGCGGTGCGGCAAGAGCCAAGCCGAGCGGGCCAGCAATCACAGCAAGCATAAGCTGCGCGCTCATCGTAAGTGCCGGAGGCAGACGGACTATCCTGCGTTCCAGTAAGGGTGTGATAACGTTGCCCTCCAGAAAATGGACCAGCAGGAAAAGCATCACAGTAAGCAAGCCCTTTGTGGGACTGATCGCCAGTGCCAGCAACACTGCAGGGACAACCGACAGGATTGGACCGATGTTTGGAATGAACGTGAGGAGAGCTGCAATGACGCCGAGGGTCCCAGCAAGAGGCACGCCAAGCGCCCACAATCCAAGCGCTATGATGATACCTACGACAGTCATAGACAACGTCTGAGACAAGACCCACCAGCGAAGGTTACGCACAGCATTCGCAGCGCAGGTGTTGAGTGTCGCTCGATAGCGTTTTGGAGTGGCGCGTTGAATGCCTGAGAAGTAAACCTGCGGTTCTGCGGCTAGATAAAGACCAAGGAACGCGACGAGGACGACCCCCGCCAGCACAGTCGCAGTGCTGACGACAATCCCGCCAATGCGGGTCATGGCGAAACTAACGCTGCTTGAAAGTTGAGCATAGCCGGACCATTGAGCCAACAACCAACGCCCCCACCCATATCCATTCACCTTCGCTATGAGCTGATGGACGGCCTTGGGAAGATCTGTCTGGAGGTTTGCAAACTGGTCGATGATATTCGGGCCACTGAGCCATAGTGTCAAAGCAACTATGAGGGTTATCACAAGAAGAATTAGTGCGAAAGCGTCTCTCTGCTTGAGCTTCAATTTTGTCTTTAGCCAATCCACCATGGCTGTCAACATGACGGCAACAATGATTGCTGCAAAAAGGAGCATCAGTATCACGCGCCAAAGCCAAGCCAGAATCAGCACTACGACAAGCCCAATACCAAAAAACAACAGAGCGATCGGCGAATTGCCTGTTTGACTGACAGTCGAAGTTGATCTTTGATCGCCCACGTCGCCTGAGTATAACCCCGCAATTAGAATTGTTGTGTCGCCGAACACATCCTTGCAACTGAAAGGCATGTAAGCTCCACATACGGGGAAATCCAGTGACACAACCCAATGCGATCACCAGATGGCTCAGCAGCCCTGTAGCGCATATCGCGACTGCGGTCTTTATCGCCGCTGGGATGCTTGGAGCACTGGGGGTGAAGCTGGTCTTTCACAACCACCACGTCCTGAATGTCGTTCTTCTCGCCGCCATCGCAGGCGCGAGCATTCCGCTGGCGATCTCGCTCGTTCAGCAGGTGTTCAAGGGTAATTTCAGCGTCGATATCCTGGCGCTGCTCTCGATCGTCACATCGCTGATCCTTGGACAATACTGGGTGGCGGCAATTGTCGTCCTGATGCTGTCAGGCGGACAGGCGCTAGAGGGCTACGCCACGGGGCGCGCCTCATCGGTGCTCAGCGCACTTACGAAACGAATGCCACAGACGGCGCATCGAGCTGGTGAGATTGTGACCGACGTTTCCATCGACACGATTGTTGTTGGAGACGAGTTGTTGATCTATCCGCATGAGATCTGCCCGGTAGATGGGTTCGTCGTCAGTGGCTTAGGCAGCATGGACGAGTCATACTTGACCGGGGAACCATATCGTATAGCGAAGGCGCCGGGAACGAACGTCCTCTCCGGGTCGATCAATGGTAACGTCGCCCTGACGATACGGGCGACGAAGATTGCCAGCGATTCACGCTACGCGAAGATTGTGGAGGTGCTCCATGCGTCGGAGGAGAACCGTCCTCAGATACAGCGGCTCGGCGACCGACTTGGCTCCTGGTATACTCCGATCGCGATTGCAATCGCGCTGGCGAGCTGGTTCTTCAGTGGGCAATCGGAACGCTTCCTGGCCGTTCTCGTCATTGCGACACCCTGCCCGTTGCTGATCTCTATCCCTGTCGCCATCATTGGCGCGATCTCTGTAGGGGCGCGGCTCGGAATTATCATCAAAGACCCTTCCATTCTTGAAAAGATGGAGACTTGCCATGTGCTCATTGTCGATAAGACGGGCACCCTGACTTATGGCAAGCCCAGTCTAACCTCGATCGACTGCTTCAATGGAACTACGCACGAGACAGCTCTTCAGTATGTTGCAAGCCTGGAACGCTACTCCAAACATCCTTTGGCCAGTGCCGTACTAGCCGCCGCAGAAAAAGAAGGGCTGACTCTTCTCAAGGTAGATGATGTCTCGGAGGCTCCCGGTGCAGGACTTACCGGGCACGTCTCCGGGAGACTTGTCACGGTAACTGGACGCGGTAAGCTCTCAGCGGAGAATGCCGCCGCAATGCCGCCCGTCGCTCCTGGGCTGGAGTGTGTGTTTCTCTTGGATGGCAAGCTCGCTGGCGTTATTCATTTCAAAGACGAACCACGACACGAGAGCCAGTCGTTCCTTAGTCATCTTGGGCCAAAGCATTCGATCACAAAGGTAATTCTGCTCTCCGGCGACCGCCCTGCCGAGGTGGCCATGTTCGCAGCGGGCATGGGAATCACAGAAGCATACGGCGGCAAGAGCCCTGAAGAAAAAGTCCAGTTTGTCCGCGAGACGACGCTGAAGGAGCGGACCCTATATTTAGGAGATGGAATCAACGATGCTCCGGCGATGATGGCCGCTACTGCTGGCGTTGCTTTAGGTGTTAACAGCGACATCACTTCCGAAGCAGCTGGCGCGGTCATTCTCCAGTCTTCACTGGTAAGTGTCGACGAACTGATGCACATCGGTCGTCGAATGCGCGGCATAGCATTGACAAGTGCTGTGGGCGGAATGGGTTTGAGTTTGATCGGGATGGCAGCAGCATCGTTCGGTTTCATTAGTCCGATTCAGGGAGCGATAGCTCAGGAGGTAATCGACTTGCTGTCCATCCTGAACTCTTTGCGAATGATTCTTCCGACGGGTCCTCTCAGCGATTTTCGATTTGCCATGTCATCCCAACAAAATACCTCTACAACTGCACCACCTCTGCCTATCATATGATTTCGTCACGCCCGCCTTCGCCTTACGGTTCCGGCTGTCCGCCACATCACCATTCAATCGCTTCTCGATTTTTGCGACAGAAAATTTTGGACTCGACTGTTGCAAGAACCATCTAAATTAGTAGGAGGATAATTTATGAAACCACGCAAATACGCGCTATATACTCTGGTATTGCTGTTCTCCGCAACACTCACAGTGCATGCACAAAGCGACAGCGGCGCAACTACATTTAAGTCCAGTTGTGCCATGTGCCATGGCACAGATGGCAGCGGTAATACACCTGCGGGGAAACATTTTGGCGCACAAGATCTTCGCGGCGAGCAGGTGAAGTCCCTTACGGATGCACAAATCGAGCAGGTGATTTCAGATGGGCGTAATGCGATGCCTGCCTATGGCAAGCGCTTGAGTACAGAGCAGATCACAGAGTTAATGCAATATATTCGAGAATTACAGAAGTAATCGACTTTCGACAGGAAATTCAAGAATTGGGGATGGGCTAATCGCGGTACATGCGCCTTCTCATGGAAGGCCCGCAGAGATGGGGGCTGCGTTGGGATCTGAGACGTGGAGCTTATAGACCGTATTGGAAACGTCTTTGGAAGTAACAATGCGCGATTCGGGTATGCCAGTTCCGTTACTCAGCAGAACCGAGGAAGAACCATTGGTGATGTCAAACTGGCCCGGACTACGCAACACATGCGTGTCCGGCTCCGTACTTTCCTAGGTGTGAAGTTGCAATAGGTTGTTGTCCATTTGATCAAGAACTGGGAAGCTGAAGTTACGAACAAACAGCCTTCCCAGGAGATCGAATGGACTATCACCATCATGCTCGATTGACGATTTACCGTCGAGAGTAACTGGCCAGAAGTGTAGTCGAGGGCCGACTGAGTCTGTGCGAGGCGACCGCCGAGCATGGAATCAGCCGGCAAACGGCGGCCAAGTGGGTGCGGCGCTACCGAGAGCAGGCGTGGGCGGTTTACCATCTCCAAATCAAGTAGCGGCCTCCCGGGCCGAGTCCGGCGCAATTGAGAATTGAGTGGATGAGTGCATTGCGCTTCCAGGTTAGCCTCACTCGAGGAGCGCGAATATTCAGCAAATAGGCGACTCGATCGAGATTCTGCAACCCACTGCCTTTTAGAATCTGTTTAAAAACCTATAGGCGGGACCTTGGAAGGAATATGCTGCGAGGGT
>CAZWSD010000330.1:0-4281 GCA_964636535.1 uncultured Acidobacterium sp.
ACGTCTTCATCCCGCCCAGTGACTCCGGACTGCGCAAATCCACTGACATCGCCACCCGCACACCCCACGGACGCAGCGCGTCCGCAATCCGCCCCAGCCCCGCAATCGTCTCCGGCGTCAGCATCTTCGGGCTCGCGTTCACATTGTTCACGTTGCAGCCGTTAATGCCCACCGAAGCCAGCAGCCGCCCGTACTCGCTCACCCGCGTCAGGTTCGCGCGCACATGCCCGTCGTTGAAAAAAATCGACCGTCCCGCATATCCGCGTTCAATCGTGCCGTTCAGATTGTCCCACTGGTCCACCCACCGGATCGGCGACGATGGCGAAGACTCCATTCGAAACTGCGAGAGTTGCGGATCTTCCCCCAGCTTCTCCAGCAGCGCAAATGCCCCATACAGTACCCCGCGCGGCGTCGTCCCCGCCACCACCCAATCTGTATGTTTATTGGTTGCAAATGTCTGGATTACGTAACCGCCAAGGGTACTATTGGCCGGCACATGCCATCCCGGCAACGCCCGCTTCACTTCGCGAAAAGTCCCCAGTACCAGCGTCGGCTCATCATCCAGACCCGGCGCCACCGCCAGATGATCCCCCGCCATCGAGAGCAACCCCCGCTGCAACTCCTGCGCCGCGCTCTTCACCGTCGCCGCCTCATCCAGCACCACCATCCGCTGCGGAGGCCTCGCCGCCAGCTTCACAGGCGCATACCGCAGCCATCCCGCCGCGCCGTTCTCCGCGTGCAGCGGCATCCCAAAAAGCAGGGCGGCTGCGCCTGCCAGCGCAACCGCCTTCTGTTTCTGCATCACCTGTATCCCCCCCTATTCCGGCAACTGCTTGGTCCCGTGAATCGTAAACTCCACCGTCTGCGCCGCGTTTCCCGTAGGCTGGCTCCCGCCCACAAAAATCGCGTACTTGCCCGGATCCACCCCGCGCTGCCCGGCTTCGTTCACCAGGCTCAGTTGCCGGGCCCCAAGCTTGAAAGTCAAATGCCGCGTCTGCCCCGGCGAAAGATCCACCCGGTTGAATCCCTCCAGAGTATGCAGCGGGTTCACTCCATTCTGCGGCGGCGTCACGTATACCTCCGTCACCGCGCTGCCCGCCACCTTCCCCGTGTTCGTCACATCCGCTTCCACTATCAGCGGCTCTCCCGCCTTCACTTGCCGCGTCGAAAGATGAACATGTGAGTATGCAAACGTCGTGTAGCTCAGACCATATCCAAACGGATACAGCGGCTGACCCGTAAAGTACTGGTATGTCCGGTTCTTCATCGAGAAATCGGTGAATGGCGGCAACTGTTTCACCGATTTGTAGAACGTCAGCGGCAGCTTGCCGCCAGGATCATTCTCCCCGCTCAGCGTCTCGCCAATCGCCGTCCCTCCCGCTTCGCCCGGGTACCAGGCTTCCAGAATCGCCTTCGCATGCTGCTCTGCCCAGTTCACCGCCACCGCGTTGCCGTTCATCAGCACCAGCACCAACGGCTTGCCCGTCGCCGCCAGCGCCCGCAACAGTTCCCGCTGCGTCTCCGGCAATGACAACTTCGTCAGATCCCCATGGTCGAAGCCCGGAATGTCGAGCGGCATTTGCTCGGCCACAAAATCCCTGCTCTGCCCCATCACCGCCACCACCACATCGGCCTTCTTCGCCACCTTCACTGCCTGTTCGCGCAACGCCGCTTCCGGCGGATACCAGTTCAGCGTGATCCCCGCCCCAAAAGTCGGCGACTTGTGCGAATAGTCCAACCGAAGCTTCTCCGGCTTCGTGCTCTGGAAACGCACCTCGAATTTCGGCATCCGCCCAGGACGGTTCGCCGCCTTCGGGTTGGTGGCGCCCGACGACACTTGCTTGCCGTTGATCCATAGCGTGTATGCCTCCAGGTCTTCGCACGGATAGCAATGCGGCCACGAAACCTGAAGCTGATACAGCCCCGGTTGCGGGACCTGCACCGTCCCGGTCCACTGCACGCTGAAGCTGTCCGCCGGCACCCCCGAAACCGGACTCGCCGCGTCCCAGTCAAAATTGATCTGCTGGTCGACCCTCGTCGCCACAGGCCGGCCACGGTAGGAAGCGTTCGCATAGTAATGGCCCGTCAGGCCGTATGTCTTCACGCCCTCCCGCGGTCGGAAGGCATTCCGCGGCATCGGTATCTTCAGCAGCGGATCATACGACGAGCCCTGAGCATAGAGGATCTTTGCCTGCGGAAAGGCCGCCGCGATTCCATCCACCGGGAAGATGGGATCCGACGGGGTCGCGTGATAGTCCCCTTCTAGCGCGCCAATCTCCGCCGCATTCGGCCCCACCACCGCTATGCTGTGAACACCTTTCAGCGGCAGAATATGGCCTTCGTCCTTCAACAACACCATCGATTCTTTCGCATCTTCAAGCGCCGCCGCCCGATGCGCCGGCGAGTTCACCTCCCTGTAGGGAATCTTCGCGTAGGGCACATCGCTCGACGGATCAAACATCCCCAGCCGGAATCGCGCCCTGAACAGCCGGTCCACCGAGCGGTCAATCGCCGCTTCTGAGATCAATCCTTCCTTCACCGCCGTCGTCAGAGCCTCATAAGTGTCTCCACAATCCAGGTCCGTCCCGGCCTTCACCGCCGCAGCCGCGGCCGCCGCCGCATTCGGCGAATAATGATGCCCGTCTGGCGTGTAGAAATCCGCAACCGCGTCGCAGTCTGAAGTTATGTAACCCCCAAATCCCCACTTACCGCGCACCACCTCCGACAGCAGCTTGTTCGCGCAGCTCGGAACCCCGTCGATCGCATTGTAGGAGCACATCATCGACTCTGCGTGCCCCTTCATTACCGCAGCCCGGAACGCAGGAAGATACGTATTCTCGAGATCATGCTGCGTCACCACGGCATCAATCTTGTGCCGCAACGGCTCCGGCCCGTCGTACACCGCAAAGTGCTTCGGCGTGGCAATCGTCTTCAGATACTTCGGATTGTTCCCCTGCAGCCCCCGTACATACTGCACCGCCATCGTTCCGGTCAGGAACGGATCCTCGCCATACGTCTCCTGCGCTCGACCCCAGCGCGGGTCGCGAACTATGTTGATGTTCGGCGCCCACAGCGACAGACCAAAATATATGCTGTGAAAGTCATGCCGCATGGCACGCTCATACTTCGCCCGCGCCTCGGTCGAAATTATGTCCCCCATCTGCCGCACCGCGTGTGGATTGAACGTCGCCGCCATCCCAATCGCCTGCGGAAACACCGTCGCGTACCCACTCCGCGCTATCCCGTGCAACCCTTCGCTCCACCAGTTGTATGCTGGCACGCCCAGGCTCGGAATCGCAGGCGCCTCGTTCATCATCTGCGAAACCTTCTCCTTCAGCGTCATCCGCGAAACCAGCTCATGCACCCGCTGCTGCAGCGGCTGATCCGTGTTATCCCACGGAAATTTCTGCTTCGACTGCGCCAACCCCGGCACCGCCGCCATTCCCATCAAGCAAACCGCGGCCCCGGCCCTCAGCGCCGCCCGCAACACTCTCACGTTCTCTCGCTTCTTCCCCATCCCTCTCCCTCCAAAACTGCTCTTGCTCCAATACACCTCGCGGCCTGTTGCTCCCGCAACAGAACACCCACTCAGTAATTCGATTTACCGGTCGGCTGCCAAATTATCTCGTCCGCATAGCCCCCGTCAAACCCTCCCCGGCTTTCGCCTCCGCCGAATTTCCCCCGCGCCTCGACAACACCACGCTCCGCAACGCATCCTAATTGCATTACAAACCCCTCCATGCAAACGCCTCTCGCCCCCAACATGTTTCCGTCCCTCCTCCAGCGCGCCCGAAGACGGCTCCAGCGGCTCAACCACCTCATCCGCGGCCGCTACTGGTTGCCTCACGTGCCCCTCGCTCTGCTCATCTGCCTCGGCGGCTGGTGGATCCTCGACAACAGATTCGGCGACTCATGGCAAATCTACTTCCACCAGCTCCAACACGGCCAGTTCATCGTCGCGCCCCGCCTGCTTCCTTCCCTCTTCATCGGCGGAGGCATGGTCGCCATGGGCATCGCCCTGCTCTGGCGCTCCCGCCTCGCCTGGGCCATGACCACCCTGCTCGTCGCCCTCGGCCTCGTCAACACGCTCCTCACCGTCCAGATCCACGAGCAGCTCATGCTCGCCGCCTTCGCCTTCGCCCTGCTCCTCCTCATCTGGAACTACCGCCACTTCAGCCGCTCCAGTGTCGCCGCCAGCACCCTCTTCGCCATCACCTCCGTGGTCATGCTCCTCCTCTACGCCACCTTCGGCGCCTACTACCTCGGATCAGGATTTCAACC
>CAZWSD010000331.1:0-3994 GCA_964636535.1 uncultured Acidobacterium sp.
GGGTAGGAGGCGGCGGGCTCCAGGCGCGCCTGAAAGAGAATGGGGTCGCTGTTGTGGTGGGGAGAGTGGACATTTTCCCCGTTGGTGGCGGTGAGGGGTTTGTGAGGGGGGGCGGGCCGGGGTACCTGGTCGAAGTAGCCGCGGCGGTAGCTGAGGTGGTAGGAGCCCTGGACGGTGATATGGACTCTATGCCAATGGACGTTGTTGTGGAGGTCATCAGGGGCATAGGTGAGGGTGTAGAAGTCGGCGGAGTGGTCGAGGATCCGGCGGGCGCATTGCGCGATGGCATTGGTGTTGAAGTAGGCTTTGCCGCCGGTGGCCTGGGCTTCATCGCTCATCATGGATTGCTGGTTGAGGAGTTTGTCGTCGGCTGAAACGACAAGTCCGCGGACGTCGATGGGGTAGACGGCGATGCGCTCGGCTTCAAGGGCATTGAAGAGGGCCCGCGTGTTGAAGGAAGCGGAGGGCATGAAGGCGGCAGCGGCAGCGCCGCTGGAGATCTGATTGAGCATCTGGAGGTCGGAGAGGAGGAAGAGGTTGGAGCCGCCGTTGAACCAGAGGATATTTTTTCGGCCTGGATACTGGCTGAGATAGCCGGCCATCTGGGCGAAGAGGTCGAGGTCGGTGTATTGCTGGTATCCGGTCGCGCGGAAGCG
The DNA here is from genome assembly GCA_964636535.1 of uncultured Acidobacterium sp. Classification (GTDB taxonomy): domain Bacteria; phylum Acidobacteriota; class Terriglobia; order Terriglobales; family Acidobacteriaceae; genus Acidobacterium. The sequence goes on from CAZWSD010000331.1 coordinate 657, forward strand.
TGGGATGGTGCGGTGGAAGGCGGCGAGGAGGGTGGGGCGGCTGGTGGTGAAGTTTTGCACGAGCACGATGCGGGGACCGTTGCGCATGTAGATGGCGAGGGGATCGGCCGGGGGCAGGGTTTTGAGGAAGCGATCGAGCTGCTGGCGGAGGACCATCTGCTCGGTGAGAGTCATGGTGGTGATGTCAATGAGAGCGATGTTGTAGACGGCCGGCGGGTGGGAGAGATAATAGTTGCTGTAGGCGCCGGAGCCGTTGGAGTTGGTGGTGACGGCGAGGTCGTTGCCGGAGTGGGCGGTGAAGGAGTCGATGGTCTGGGGGTGGCCGTCGTCGTAGATATGGAAGGCGGATTGAGGGAGGCCGGTGACGGGATTGCCGTTGGCGTCAGTGACGGTGATATCGGTGAGGACTTCGCGGACGTGTTTGTGGAGGGTGAAGGTGGGGCGGGGCGGCGGGGTATGGGCGGATTGGGCGAGGACAGGCAGGGTGGCCGCGAGCAGGAGGAGCAGGAGCGCGGGCCGTAGGTTGCGAGAGCGAACCGATGACATGAGGGCCTCAGAGGAACTCTTACCGGACAAGTGTAAGACGGAAGTGGGGGTAGTAAAAGCCGCGAGGCATTGAGGAGGGGATGGTAACGCGGGCGCTAGCGCCGTTTGACGGTGAGAGGAATCTGGAGGGTTCCGAGGCGGCCTGTGGAGGTGTTCCAGACGGCGAGGTAGAGATGGTTGTGGCCATTGGGGGCGGCGATGGTTTGGGCGACGGCGAAATGGCCGTGAGGATGGGCGCGCAACTGAGCGGTGTTGAGTTTGAGCTGGAGGTTCTGGATGCGGTTTCCGACGATGACGCCGCCATTGTCAATGACTACCGCAGCCGTGCTGACGGTGACGCGGGAGGGTGCGGTGGCGGAGGGGTGGAAGTCAGCGGCGGGCAGGATGAAGTGGACGGTGTAGGCGCGCTCGTAGTTTGGGATTTTGGGATGAGCGGCGGAGCGCTGGGCGGTTGAGGCGGGGATCAATTGAGCCTGGAAGAGGATGGGCCGGCTGTGCGCGAGGGGCGGCTGGGTGGAGGTTTTGCGGGCGAGCAGGAGGGATCTGGGCGGGGCGGCGAAGCCTGAGTTGTTGGCGTAGTAGCCGTGGCGATAGCTGAGGTGATAGTCGCCGGCGACGGTGATGCGGACGTTGTGCCATTGGTGGTAGCGGCGGATATCGTTGGGGGCGTAGACGATGGTGTAGAAGTCGGCGCTGTGGTTGAGGAGGTGGCGGCAGTCGGATGCGAAGCTGTTGTTGCTGATGTAGGCGTGGCCGCCGGTGGAGCGGGCTGCCTGGATCATGAGGGTGTGCTGGAGGTGGATGTCATCGAGGATGGCGCCGTGGCGGAGGGATTTTGCGACCATTTTGGAGGCTTTTCCGGAGAGAGTCCGGACGGCCTGTCCGCGTTCGACGGTGAGGCCGCGGAGGTCAATGGGGTAGAGGGCGATGCGATCGTCCTGGAGGGTGTTGTAGAGAGGGCGGACATAGCCGTAATCGCGGTTGGAGCCGGAGCCGGGGTAGAGGTGCAGGTTGGTGCCGTCTGTGAACCAGAGGACATTTTTTCGTCCAGGATACTGGCTGAGGGCTCCGGCGAGCTGATAGAGGGCCATGGCGTCTCGGCCCTTGCGGCGGTTGGTGATGTCGAGGCGGGGAACGGTGCGGCGGACGGCCTGGAGGAGAGCGGCGCGGTTGGCGGTGAAGTTCTGCATGAGGACGATGTGCGGTCCGGTGATGGCGTATATGGCGAGGGGTTCGGTGGGCGGGAGTTTTTTGACGAGGCGGATGAGCTGCTGAGCGAGAAACATCTGGTCCACGATGCTGGAGCCGTCGACGTTTATGAGGGCGACGTTGAAGACAGCGGGCGGATGGGCGAGGTAGCGGTTGGTGTAGGCTCCCGGCGCAGTGGAGGCGGGAAGGACGGCGAGATTGGCGCCAGCGTGGTCGGTGAAGGACTGGATGTTTTGCGGGTGTGAGTCGTCGTAGACGTGGAAGGCGGACTGGGGCAGGCCGGTGACGGGATTGCCGTTGGCATCAGTGACGGTGACGTCGGTGAGGACTTCGCGGACCTGGGCGCGGAGGGTGTAGGTTGCGTGGGGGCTGGAGTGTTGCGCCAGGGATGGAGGGGCAAGCGCGAGCACGGCGAAGAATGCGGCGCAACGGAGGCTGAAACGGCGGAGGATGAGCATGGCGGCCCCAGGGTGCGGGAATGAGCATTTCTTCCAACATAAATTACGACGAAGCAACGGCTAAGAAGGATGCAGGCAGGAGCGGGCGTATCGAATGCGTAATGTGGGGCAGACCGGCTGCGACGAATAGGGTTGATGGTCAGGGTTTTGCGGGGGAGGTGGACTCGATCGGAGGTTGGGAGTTATCAGGGAGGGGCTGGTAGTAGCGGGATTCGGGGTGGGCGCAGGACAGGCAGAGGAGGGCATCGCCGCGGGGGAGGAAGCGGTCGTAATTGATGCTTTCCCCGCAGAGGGAGCAGGCGATGCGTTCGCCTTTGTAGCCGGGGAACTCGCGGGGATGAAGCTGTACGGAGACCCACTGCTCGGTGAAGAGGTCGGCGTCTGGGAGTTCGCGGTAGGCGGCCATCTGCTGCTGATTTTTGTCTGGGAGTTCGGGATGGAGCCTGCGGGCGAGATCTTTGGATGTTTCGCGGGCGGCGATGCGGATGGCGCGTTGGGTGGAGAGGTCGATGAAGGTGGCGGCCATCTTGCCCCAGTCGCGGAACTTGAGGGCGCGTTTGCCGAGGCGGCAACCGGTGACGACGGCGATGGCGTCAGTGGCGCAGCGGTCGATTTCGACAAAGGTGACGAGGCGTTTTCGGTCCTTGGAGCGGGGGTCGGAGATGCCGAGGCGGTGGCAGCCGAGGAGGGCCATGCGGACGCCGAGGATTTGGCCGGCGCAGAGGTGGCCGTGTGCGATTTCGGCTTCACGGAGGAGGTGGTCGAGGGATTCCATGGGCTTAGTTTGGTCCGGTTGGGTGGGTGAGAGCAAGTAAGGGGGCGCTGAAATGGGTATTGCATTGTGGCGGATGTGTAGTAATCTTGGCGCGCCGCCCTCCCGAAGCTGCTTATGGGAACGAACTTCTGAGCAGGTGCACAGTGAAGATCGATCGCTGGTTCTACTCGTCTGCGGCCGCCCTATTTCTGGTGGCCATTGTTGTGGGATTTCACGATTTTATTTTGGAGGGCAGGGGGGCTGGCGGCCGGGTGATTGGGCCGGACATGTTGCGATTGGATGCGGTTCACGGAGCGTGCCTGGGGCTGTGGTTTTTGCTTTTCCTGGCGCAGTCGCTGCTGATTGCGTCC
>CAZWSD010000331.1:4004-4272 GCA_964636535.1 uncultured Acidobacterium sp.
GACGTGGGGGGGGGGGGGGGTGGGGATTGGGCTGGGCGTGGTGGTGACGGGGCCGTGGGTAGCTACGCAGTCGGTGATGGTTCACTCCCCGAATATGCCGATTGACGGGATGCTTTACTCGCAGTTTTTGCTGCTGATGTATGCCGAGATTGCGTTGTTCACGGTATTTGCGACGTTGGGGATTTTGACGCGGAAGAAGCCCCGGATCCACAGGCCGGCGATGCTGATGGCGAGCATGAGTCTGCTGTCACAAGCAACGGCGAGGATG
>CAZWSD010000332.1:0-4269 GCA_964636535.1 uncultured Acidobacterium sp.
GCGAGGAAAGTGTTGGATGTGCCGGTGAAGTTTTCGCCGAGGGTGTCGCGCATGGCCTTGACGACATATTCCTGCCAGAGGAAGCTGTGGCGGCGGCGGGTTCCGAAGTCGGCGATTTTCAGTCCGGGGACGCCGCGGAGGCGCTCCATTTTGTCCCAGAGTTTGCTTTTAGCGCGTGCGTAGAGGATGTCGAGGGCGAGTTCACCGCGATGCTTGAGAGCGGCGCGAGTTTTGAGCTCAGTGAGGATGGAGAGCGAGTACAGCTCCCAGAGGGTGGATTCGGTCCAGCGGCCCTCGAAGGTGAGCGTAAGCTGGCCATCGCGCAGGGAGAGGTCGTATTCGGGCAGGCGGAAGTCATCGGCGAGCCATTCGATAAAGGCGGGCTCGAAGATGCCACGGACTCCGTAGAAGGTATTTCCGGCGAGCCAGACGAGCTCAGACCGGCTGAAGCGGAGGCGTCGGAGGTGTTCGAGTTGCTGGACGAGTTCCTGACGCAGTATGGTGTCGCCGAGGCGAAAGTGAGAGGAGCGATTGACGGTAGTGAAGGTGACGCGCGCGGTGGGGAAGTGCTTCCAGATGAACTGGAGCATGAGGAGTTTGTAGAAGTCGACGTCGAGGAGGGAGCGTATGATCGGGTCGAGACTCCAGTTATGGTTATGTGCGCGTTCGGCGAAGTTTACGATCAACGCTCTGCATCCTCCTGAATGGGGGCCGTGCCGGCTAAAGCTATCGTAAAGCCGAGCATCAGAACAAAGTGCAAGAGATTATCAGGGGAGCCAATCAAAGGATGATGGAATTTCATATTTCCCGCAACGTGCGTGACCGCTATCAATTTGCGGAGGCGCTGTTCTCGTTCAATGGGAATGTAGTATTTGCGAATCTGGCCGCATGCCGGGAATTTGCCGAGCGAATGAATGTGGTGCGGGATGCGAAGAACCACCCAGAGCTGATGGTGCGCCCGGGCGCGCTGTATGCGATGGGGTTGATTGATGAGGCCGGTCATGCGCTGATGGCGCAGTATCGCAGGCAGTATGACCCGGCGGTGATGACCGAAGGGCTGGCGTGGCTGGCGGGGAAATTTGAGAGTCGAGATGTGGACAAGCTGCTGCTCAAGTTTGTGGAGCATTTTCCTGGGAATGATGTGTACCGAGGCGAGCTGACGGCGGGGCAGTGGCTGGAGGGCAGCACGGACGGGATATCGCATCGCGAAGTGGCGCTGGAGGAGATGATTCTGCTGTGGATGGCGAATCGGAATCCGGCGTTTCAGCCATTTATAGAGCTGTTTGACGACACGAAGCTGGCGCAGGAGTCGATTTACCGGGAGGCGACGAAGAGTCTGCCGGAGTATCTTGCGACGCGGGTGCTGATTCCTGTGAGCGACAGCGAGCAAATGGATCTGATGCATTTGTTGTTGACTCCGGTGATTTCAGCGCCGGATTCGCTGCAGGATCAGCTGGCGACGATCCGCATGAAGTGGTCAAGGTTGCTGGGTGGGGTTCTGGACCGTTTCTTGATGATTGCCGGTGAAGTGTTGCACGAGGAAGATGTGGCGCTGTGGACGCAGTTTCACCCGGCATGGGATCCGGCGCGTCTGGCGGAGGAGCGCAGGAAGCAGGGGCAGCAGTGGGGCGGACTGGAGAGCAAGTCAGAGGTACCGGTGTTTGGCAGCCGCGACGTGGAGTACGAGAAGTTCAGCCAGGACGTGGACTGGATGCCGCAAACGGTGCTGATGGCCAAGAGCACGTATGTGTGGCTGGCGCAGCTTTCGCGGCAGTATGGGCGCGTGATCGATCGGCTGGATCAGATTCCGGACGAGGAACTGGAGCTGCTGGCGCGGCGTGGGTTTTCGGCGCTGTGGCTGATCGGGCTGTGGGAGCGGAGCCGGGCATCGAAGGCGATCAAGCAGTTCTGCGGGAATACCGATGCGGTGGCTTCGGCGTATTCGCTGTATGACTACCGGGTGGCGGACGATCTTGGCGGATGGCATGCGTATGAGAATTTGAGGCATCGTGCGGCGCTGCGGGGTATCCGGCTGGCGAGTGACATGGTGGCGAATCACATGGGGATAGATTCGCCGTGGGTGGTGGATCATCCGGAGTGGTTCTTGTCGCGCTGGGATGTGCCATATCCAAATTATTCGTTTGAGGGGCCGGATCTTTCGAGCGATGGGCGGGTGGAGATCCAGATTGAGCGGCACTACTACGACCAGAGCGATGCGGCGGTGGTGTTCCGGCGGCGGGATCGCGCATCGGGCGAGGTGCGCTACATCTACCACGGGAATGACGGGACGAGCTTTCCCTGGAATGACACGGCGCAACTGGACTACCTGAATCCGGCGGTGCGGGAGCAGGTGATCCAGACGATTTTGCAGGTGGCGCGGATGTTTCCGATCATTCGATTTGACGCGGCGATGACGCTGGCGAAGCGACATTTTCACCGGTTGTGGTTTCCGGGTCCGGGCGCGAGCGGGGCGATTCCCTCGCGTGCGGAGTATGGGCTTACGGAAGCGGAGTTTGACCGTGCGATGCCGAACGAGTTCTGGCGCGAGGTGGTGGATCGAGTGGCGGCCGAGGTACCGGGGACGCTGCTGCTGGCCGAGGCATTCTGGCTGATGGAGGGGTACTTTGTCCGCACGCTGGGGATGCATCGGGTATACAACAGCGCGTTTATGAACATGCTGCGCGATGAAGACAACGCGAAGTACCGGTCGGTGATCAAGAACACGATCGAGTTTGATCCGGACATTCTGAAGCGGTACGTGAATTTCATGAGCAATCCGGATGAGCGGACGGCAATTGATCAGTTTGGAAGCGGGGATAAGTGTTTCGGCGTAGCGACCCTGATGGCGACGCTGCCGGGACTGCCGATGTTTGGGCATGGACAGCTTGAGGGATTCACGGAGAAGTACGGTATGGAGTATCGCTGGCCGCGGTACGAGGAGAATGCGAATCCGTGGCTGGTGGCGAGGCACGAGCGGGAGATAGCGCCGCTGCTGCGCCGGCGGGCGCTGTTTGCGGAGAGCAGCCATTTTCTGCTGTACGACTTTTACCGGGACGATGGCACGGTGAATGAGGACGTGTTCGCGTACTCAAACCGGAACGGCGATGACCGGGCGCTGGTGATATATCACAACCGCTACGGCGAGACGGAAGGGACGATTCATATATCTGCCGCGTATGCGGACAAGGGAAGCGGGCAACTGACGCAGCGCAGCCTGCGGGATGGACTTCAATTGGAAAGCGGGACGGGGTCGCTGATGCGTTTCCGGGATGCGTCGACGGGGCTGGAGTTTCTCTGGCGGACGAGTGAACTCGCGGATTGCGGATTGAGAATTCGCCTTGAGGCGTACGAGTGCCACGCTTATGTGGACTGGCGGCAGATTGATGCGACAGCGGAGAAACCCTGGGATCGGCTTTGCGATCACCTGCAGGGCCGGGGAGCGCCGAATCTTGAAGAAGCGCTGGTGAACCTGGAACTGCAGCCAGTGCACGAGGCGATGAAGCGGGTGCTGCGGGCAGAGGCAGTACGCCATCTGGCGGACGTGGTATCGCAGCACCTGAGGGATGGAGACGCGCGGGCGGAGGCGAAGTCGAAAGTGGGGCGGAGGGTGGCGCTGGCGGAGCTTTGGGAGCCGGTGCGGGAGTTTCTGAAGGAAGGGCAGACGGCTTACCGGGCGCAACTGGGAACGATGGAAGGCGTGCAGGCTGCGCAGATGCCGATGACCCTGGCGGAGGCCATGCAGCCATCGTTTCACGAACTGTTTGGCAGGGCGCTGCAACTCCCTGAGATCGAATCGCGGTTTCCTGAAGTGTGGCCGGCGGCGGCGCGGAGAGTGTTGCCGAGCGAAAGCCCGGGAGTGCCTGCGGCCTGGTTGTGGGCACCGGTGCTGGCGAGTTTCCTGGTGATTCTACTGAGCGAGTCGTTGCACCCCGGGGGATCGCAGGACAGGGCGTGGGAGACGGCGGCAGATGTATTTGAGCGGCTGCGCCTGCGGAAGCCGATGGCGGAGGCGTTTGAAACGTTGGGACAGGAAGGAGAGCATTGCTGGCGGGCGGCGGCGCGGGTGAGGCTGCAACTGCGGCCATCGGTGACCAGCATGCGTGTGGACGAGACGGCGATCAGCGTGGGACAGAGCGGAGCGGCGCTGTGGATGGGACTGCCAAAAGAGATGTGGCGGGATCCGGAGGTGCGCTGGCTGCTGGGCTGGAACGAATGGCAGGGGCACACCTACGTGTCGAAGGAGGCGTACGAAGAGATTCTTTGGTGGTT
>CAZWSD010000333.1:0-4261 GCA_964636535.1 uncultured Acidobacterium sp.
CGCTTCGAGCGGCTCACAAAACTAAAGCCCCCGGCTTTGCCGGGGGATACTTACCATCGGCCACGCGGCGTTCGCCCTCCAAGACGAATGCCCCCGCAAAGACACCGCACAAGTACTCTGGCATCAGGCAGGTCAGGGCTTTTACGACCTCGGCCTCAAAGTCGCCCTCGACAAATTGCGTCGGATCGACCAACTGGAAAATGTTGTCTGGATGGCACTCCCCAGTCAGCAGCTTCTTCATGCCTGGCTCCATGTCACGGTTGCCACGCCCTCCAAGCGCTCTTCTTCTTCCTTGAGCCGTTGAATTTCCGGGCCGGTGGCGACGAGCGTGTAGATCAACGCGCCGATCTTGCCCTTGGCGGGGCGCACAACTCGTCCTAGCCGTTGAATGCGCTGCCGCCGCGTCGCGGTGCTCGCAGCGATAATGCCAACTTCGGTCTCAGGTACGTTGAAGCCCTCGTCGAGGGCGCGGCAGGTTACCAACACATCGATCTCGCCGCGGCGGTATTGGCCCAATATCGCAGCCTTGGCCCGCAGTGGCATCTTCGAGTGATAGACGCCGCTCCTAACGCCGTTATCGACCAATACTCTATGGATCAGGTCGCAGGCTTCGATGTCCTCATGAAAGATCAGCGTGCGCCTACCCTGATTCGCCGCTACAAGCTTGAGGGCCAGTTTGATGCGATTCAGACTAAGATTGAGCACACGGGCGCGCTTCAGGAACAGGGCAATGGTCTTTTCAGCCTCGGCGCCATGCTGACTTATCGAACGAGCAATTGCCTTGCTCAACTTGTCGTATTCGGCCTGCCGGTCTTCTTCCATCTCGAACACGATGTTTCTGAGTTCGAACGGCACGATGACGCCATCGCGCAGTGCGTCGGCATAGTCATAGCTGAAGATGACCGGGCCAAGCGCCGGTACGAGCACATCCTTCAGGCCCTCGTCATAGGGACGCTCCGGGGTTGCCGACAGGCCAAGTGACGCGAACGTCTTGGCCTGCAGCACCGCGCGAAACTGTTCCGACGCAGCCTTGTGACACTCATCCACGATCAGGAAGTACTTGTGCTCCTGCATCCGCAGGGCCAGCTTCGCCGCCGTGTTGATCACCGCGATGTTGATGGCGCCGAGGCGGAAGCGAAGGCTGCCGGTGACGATGTTGACCTCGTCGAGAGCAAGGTCGAAATAGCTGGCAGCTTCTTCCCACCATTGCTCCAAGAGCGCAGCGGTCGGGACGATGATGAGCGTCGCGACCGGACGGATGCGATCGATGCACGACAGAGCAAAGACGGTCTTGCCGCCGCCGGTGACGACGCTGACGATGCCGCGGTGATTTGTACGCTCCCATTCCGCGAGCGCCTCGATCTGCCAACCCCTGGGCGTTAACTTAGGCAAGCCACGCTCCTAGTTTTGGCCTGCGGTGCGGGCAACCTTCTGACCAAACAGGGCGGCTTCAGCTTGCGCCCGCACTTCGGCGTCGGCGTTGTCCAGTTGCGTTGCGCGCGCGCGCAGCAGGTCATTCTTCAGGCGCCGCACGCTGTCCGGGTTCACACGGGAGACGAGTTTGCTGGCCTTGAATTCCGCGACGGCATCGAAGATGTACTGCTGCACGCACTCGTTGATCGAGTCCTTCGCTTCAAGCGTCTGATAGTAGGGATGCAGACCGTTGATGATGACGTGGAGCACACCGGCCTCAGCGCCGGGCACGAACGTGACGTGCGGCTCCCACTCACTGGTCTCCTTCAGGGAAATGACGACTTTCAGGTCCGGCAGGATTTCCAAGCGGCCAATCTCGTCTTCGGCAGTCAGGGATTTCAGTTGCTGTTGGTTGTTCGCGGCAAGCGTTTCCAGTGGCGGTAACGCAGCGTTGTTCAACGCGTCTTTGATTTCCGTACTGGTGAACTCGCCCTGCATGCTCTTGACCAGGTCGCGCACCTGATCCTTAGACCACTTCTGACCTCTGCCCGGCCCGCGTCGGCTCTTCGCGTAGTTGGCGTATGCCTTCGTCTCGTTCACGAGAAACTGTTCCAGCTTATCCTCCTCTTCGCCTTCGAAGAGGATCGCATCCTTGGTGTGAGACACGACGAAGCCGTCGAGCTGCAGAACCCCCGTCAACCGTTGGGCGACCAGGTTGTTCGCGCCTTCGTCGTCCACGCCGCCGAAGATCGCCTTTGGCTTCCAAGCGTTGGGGAAGCCTTGGATCTGCCTGCCGTTCTGGAACAGCGAGAAGCCGCCAAATTTGCGTCCGCCTTTGCGCAGCACGCCGATCCATCCTCTGATCGTCTTGCCGTCGATGACCAACTCGGGCAAGTCGCGCTTCATGATCGTGCCGTAGGGGTCGGTGTCCCAATCGCTGTCTTGCGGCGGCGCTACTTCGTCACCGTTGTAAGTCAGCTTCAATGCAACCTGGCCCCTGTCGTCGGGCCGCAGGTCAAACATGTACATCGAGCCGAGATAGGTCTTGATCGTCTCTTCGGAGCGCTTCTGAATGACGCGGCGCAGGTCGGTGATCGTGATGCGCGTGTAGTGCTTGTCCTTGTCCACTGTGCGCATCGTCAGCGGCACTTTGGCGCCATTATTGGCGATGGCATTCACATTAACAGTCGCCGTCCATTCCTCGCCGCTACCCCATTCGCAGGTCGTCACGGTCCACATGGCGCCGATCCAGCAGGCTGCGGTCTTCATGCCCATGCCGTACTTCGAGCGCCCCTTGCTGTCGGCGGTCGGGTTGGCGATGCGCAGCGCCGCAATCAGGTCGCCTTTCGTCATCCCAATCGAGTTGTCATCGATCGTGATCTCCTTGGTCTGCCGGTTGTGGACGATGGAAACGGTCAGCGGCCGCCCTTCGGTCTTCAGCAGATCATCGACCAGCGTGTCGTAGTTGAGCCGCGACTGCGTCGAGTTATCGACGAACTCGGCCAGGGCGAACCACATCGTGTAACTGAGGCGGCTGTAGGCGTCGATCGCCTTGGGTCCGACGCTCAGCTCTGCTTCTTCGTCGATATTCTGTGTCATTTCGTTTGCTCCCTACAAAAAGAAAGAAAACATGCCCGGCCATGGCCGGCGCCATCACCACACGGCAAATGAGTCGGACGTTATCCGTTCCCAGAAGCGTCCCCGCGACCCCTTGATGTAGTCCTCGGAGGCCTCAATGCTGATCCAAAAGCGCTCCAAGTCTTCAGCCGCGGCGCCGGTCGTGTTGCTACCACCGAAGGGGTCAAGCACGATGTCACCCGGCTCCGTCAGGAATTTGATGAAGAACTTCGCCAGTTCGATCGGCATGCGGGCCGGGTGCAGCTGCAGCTTGTTCTCGCGGCAATAGGTCTGATACGCCTCGATGTTGAGCGTATTGGCGTAGGTCAGAACGTTGGACGGGATGGCACCGCCGTTGTTCTTGAGGAAGGACGTTTCGCCGATGTCGTGCTCGGAAGGGCGCTTTCCTGAGTTGTACGAACCCTTCTTGAGCAAGCCCTTCATGGCTTGGCTGTATTCCTGCAGCACACGCTGATTACTGGCCTTCGGCTTCCGATTCGGTGACATCCACCAGAGCTTCGTGAAGCTGTCCTTGACGCGAATGCGCTCGACGTTGACCCATTGGGCGGGTGACGGCAGCTTTGCGGGGTTCTGCCAGATGAACTCCTGGCACAAATACAGGTCGTTCTTTGATTGGAACTCGAGCAGTGTGCGCAGGGCCAGCGTTGACATGACTGGCATGCCTGGCTCCCACGAGTTGCCCATCTCGATGACGATGGAGCCGTCCGGCGTCAGCATCTTCTTGAAGAGTGGGCCGAAGGTACAGAGCCAACGAATGTAGCTATCACCGGTTTCGTTGCCATACCGCTTCTTCCGGTTCAGTGGAAACGGGGGCGACGTGAAAATGAGGTTTACCTTGCCTTCGAAACGCGCCAGCGCCCCGTTGCTGAGCATCTCGTCGGATTTGCCATGCAGCATGCGCCCCCACTGGGTGGCATAGGCAACACTCGCCGGAGGACGGCCTAAAAACGGGCTGACTGGCCTAGCGCCCGTTTCTTCGACTGTCGTTTGGAGCGTACTGGTTTGCATGCGGGTTCACGTCTCATTTTTTGATTTCTGTGGCGATCGCGCGACCGCAAAACCTGGCTAGAGCTTCCACAAAAACGGGGTCATTTTCACTTTCCAGGGATTTACGGATAAGAGGCCGGAAGCAATCAACACCCCCTCACCTCAACTCCGCATTGATCTTCTCCAGCACCGCCGCGCCGGGGCACAGCTCGGCCTCGCCCAG
>CAZWSD010000334.1:0-1551 GCA_964636535.1 uncultured Acidobacterium sp.
CCGAAGATGTCGAGGCGGTACTCGACGGTGACGAAGACGACGCCGTGGGAGACGAGGGGGATGCCGCTGGAGAAGCCGTCGCCGGCGAGGTTGGAGCCGCCGTGAATGTAGAACATGACGGGGAGATTGTGAGCGTGGGCTGGGGCCCAGACGTCAACGTGGAGGCAGTTTTCGCTGTAGTGGAGGGTGTCCCAGTGGTTCCATCCCTCGTCGAGCTGGGGGCAGGGCGCGCCATGATTGTCGGCGAGGAAGGTGCCGCGCCAGGGCAGAGGCGACTGGGGCGCGCGCCAGCGGAGATTGCCGACGGGCGGCTGCGCGTAGGGGATGCCGAGCCAGGCATAGATGCCGGGGGCCGGCTGTGTGCCTTCGAGCGTGCCCTGGGCGATGGTGAGGCGGGTCGCGGGGTTGGGCGCGTAGGCGGGCTTGGCGATGGTTCTGGCGGCGCAGAGCGCGGGGACGAGCAACAGGCAGGCGAGGATGAAGCGACGGCGAAATGCTTGCATGGGGTGGGTACCTTTGAGGGCCCGAGGTGCGGCGAGGCCGGAGAAATGAGGGTGAGCGCGTGCGAGGCTCGTCCGAGGTAAAGCGATTTTATTGGAGAAGCGAGCAAAGTGGCAAGGCGGGGCAGCCGACGGTTTGGCCGGGGACCTGCCGCGCGGATGGCTCAAGAGCGGCGATGGCTGCGGCGCGCGAAGTCAAGTGTGTGAGGACGGGCATTGAGCAGGGAGGACAAATGGATTGGAGCCGTTTGGATTCGATTCTGGCGCGGGGCAAATGGGCTGACAGATTTGCGTGGAGATTGCGTCCGCTGGTTGCAATCGGATCCATGGTGCTTTGTTTGGCCGGATGCGCGTCTGGTTCAGGGAGTAGTGCGACCAAAAGCGGCGGCCAGTCAGGCATATGAGGCCTGCCGCGTACTGATGCAGATTATCGAAAGTTGCAGCGCCTTCCAGTTTGGCATTTCCGCGCAGTTTGCATTGGGTGATGATCTGGCAGGCATTCTGGGAGCCTTGGCGCGAAGAACACAACAGCGGCAGACCTGCTGGTTCACGAAGGTGCTGATGGGGCAGCCCGGCACGGAGGAGAATACCGCTAACCACAACACACAAGCCTGAGGTGCAGCAAGCCACAGAAAATTTCGGTTTTGACTTCCAGCCCTTAAGCATGTATAATCGCCGCGGTTCTATTTTCCCAAAGCTCATTATATCTGATCTTAATATCTGATCTTAGATGAGCTCATGGCTGTTCCTCGGACTTACCTCGATCTACTCCTGCACCGGCGGCATCGCTCGCACTATGAATCGGTGTACCTGATGCTCAATCATCGGAGTTTCGTCAACCGTTGGAGTTCGGCAACCGTTGGAGTTCGGCAACCGTTGGAGTTCGGCAACCGTTGGAGGATGCCATTGTGCCATCGAAATCAGTGCGACTCATGTGCAGTTTCTTTATAGCTTTCCTTCTGGTAGTAGCACCTTTTCCCGCTATAGCCCAAAGCTCTTTCCAGCAAAGCAGCTATGTGGATGGAGGAACTCTCAGCTGGACAGTAACAGA
>CAZWSD010000334.1:1561-4256 GCA_964636535.1 uncultured Acidobacterium sp.
AACCGCACCATGCGGGCCCTCCGGGTCCGGCTCGTCCTATACGCAATATCAATTCAGTACGTTTGAATACAATCTCAATGACACTACTTACCTACTGAACGGTTCCGGTTCCGCCTACATTCAAGATAATGGCAGCAGTACTTATGGCTGCCCGCCGACAGGGCCTCAGCCCGCTGCACTTCCAATACCACTCCCATCGAGTCTTGGCGATGCTCAGCGTCAGTGAAGACTACGGTTATGGTAGGGGTACGGTGGTTGCCACCGGCACCTATGACCCACCCTACAAGGTCGTGTCAATTCTCTATTCTCCACCTGGAAATCAGAGTGCACAGGGTTATGCTGATTCAACGACTGATGGAACTAGCTCGCAGGTGGGGAGCAGTTTCACGTACTCACATACGCTGACCTTCTCCTCCGGGACAGGTAATTCGATGCGACTCACCTTAAAATCGTCGACTGCAGATTGCAATGAAAACGTAACTTTGCACGAGGATACGCTATTTCATACTTTTGTCTTTCAAGTTCCCAATGGAGACTACGGGTGCAACTAATGCACTAAGGCGTCAGGTTTCCCGACTTTAATTACCCGGATTGAGTTCGATATCTCGGCTCAATCCGCCATCCAGGTGGCTATAGTGCGTATATTAGTATTTGCCCTGATGCTTGCTATCCCTTCTGCGCCACAGAAAGCCGCGTCTATCCTACGCCGCGCCTGCGGTCCTCATCGCGAGAAGTACTCTGTGACGCTGGACGCATCGCAGCACAAGCTTCCAATTCAACAGCCGGGCAAAGCGCTTATCTATTTTGCCCAGGATTTTGGCAGTGAGAGCCGTTTTGAGATACTAGGTACTTACATTACAAAAGTTGGGATCGACGGGCAATGGGTCGGCGCCGAGAAAAACGACTCGTGGTTTTCCGTGTTTGTTGCTCCGGGGGCACACTATCTCTGCGTGCAGCCACAAGGGCTATTCGGGAACGGGAAGGTGACAGAGTTGCTCCACTTTACAGCGGCGCCAGGTCATGTGTATTACTTCCGCATCCGGAATTATACATGGATCACTCATAGCCTTACTTTTCACCGGGCCGAATCAAATCAGGTACTTTATATGATTTATTCCTCTCCGCAAAGTATATCTAAGCCGCACAAGTAACCATGGGTCGATTGCGCGACGAACGGTATCACTAAAAGCGATCCCAGATAGACGGAAGAGATGAGAGAAATCTGGAGGCTTCAATAATGCGGCTCAGGTTGGATGGCGTTGGCTTGTGGAGCAAATTCGCAAGGCTTGCTGCTGCTACGATGCTCTTGTGGCTAACAGGATGTGGAGTGGGTTCAGCGAGTAGTGCGACCAAAAGCGGCGGCCAGTCAGGCCCGGCGATTCTTATCATGGCTCAGCCAGTGAGCCAGATTGTCCCGATTGGCCGTCCTGCGACATTCACGGTGAATGCGGATGGTGCCGGAGTGTTGCGATACCAGTGGACGAGAAATGGCACGGCGATTTCGGGGGCGACGAGTTCGTCGTACACGGTTCCCGATGTTTCAAGCTCCGATACGGGAGAGAGTTTTCAGGTCACCATCAGCAATACGGTTGGGAATGCGACGAGTCAGGCGGCGATTTTGACAGCCGGACCGCGAGCGCCCAAGATCGGCGATCTTCGCTACCTGCTGTGGCAACAGGTCACTCTTCCTGGATTGGGTAATTACGGAGGGGAGCCGGGTACAGTAGCAGCAGGCTATGAAGAAATTCCAGATGCTGTGGGTTCAACTCTGGAACTCGGGTCCGGGCTGTGCGGACAATACGCGCCCTGTACGTGGGCTTTCAGCGCCGTAGCGCTTCCACCACCTATGACCGGACTGACGATGTGGTACAGAGCAGGCAATCTCCCGAACCTGAATGCGGATCTGCGGTCGATTGTGGCGTCCAACGTTGTCATCACATCGCTGGCCCTGGAGCCCAAATATAAGCAATATGGGATGTCATGGGTCCAGGCAACTCATTTCAGCGGGTTTGAGTACAATTTGCAGATTGTTTCGCCTGCCGAGATACAGGCGACAGCCGCCGCAGATGGAGCCGAGGGCCGAGTGGCTACGGCAGTGTCATTCGATGGCCCCAATGAGGTCTATCTGATTTCGTATGGTTGGCAGGGCAGTCCAACTACGTACGACGTGAAGACGATGACGGCGGCGGCACAAAATGTGTACGGGGCAGCGCAGGAGTTGGCAGCCGAAGGCTACATCATCAGCGCATTTGGTGGAGACGACACGAGTGGCTGGGTTCTGATCGGAATCCATGCCTCGGGTTACAGCCAGCCGCGATCATTGGCCGAGGCGAATCTTTCCAAACCATCGATCCCAACGATCCCTCCTGATACTGCCTATTTCACTCCTGTGATTGGTTTGCAGGATTACGGTATGGGGACTGGAGCTATTGATATCTCCGAGCAGTAGTCGATGTTGAGGTTCGGCTCCAATGCCGTCAGGCGGAGAGCTCGACGCGGGAGAAGACGGGAGCGGGTCGTGGTGGAGTGTTGGGGCGGCAACCGCGGGCGTACTGGCGGGGCGAGCAGCGCATGATGCGCTTGAAGGCGGTGCTGAAGGCGCTTTCCGACTCGTAGCCGAGGGAGAGGGCGATGGCGGCGATGGAGTCGGCGGAGTGGGTGAGGCGGTCGGCGGCGAGGAGCATGCGCCACTGGG
>CAZWSD010000335.1:0-4251 GCA_964636535.1 uncultured Acidobacterium sp.
AATGCGCTTCGATGCACCCAGCCTTCCGGGGCGGGGCGCCGCAGCTTTGCAAAAATCCTGGCCTCAAAAACTCTTAACCGACTCACTGTTAAGCGAGTTTAGCGCGAACTTCGCCCCACGTGCCTCACAATCGCGTTCCCGCTGAGCCGGTTTTCGGTGCAGCCGCCGCCTCGGCCTCAGCCTCCTCGGCTGCGAGCCGCGCGTAGCGCGTCGCGGAGAAATGCGCTCCTGACAGCAATAGCAGGCCAGTCAAAAACGCCCAGAGCATCAACGTTACCGACACGGCAAAAGGCCCATACACCGACCGCAGGTCCATCCACGGCAAGGCCATTACATAAACCGCCTTGGCCGCGTCCCAGATAAGACCGGTCACAATCGCCGCCGGCAGCACCGCGCGCGCCGGAACCTTTCGGTTCGGCAGCAGCCAGTAGGTCAAAAAGAAGATCGAAACACTGAGAAGCGCGGCAGAAATGCTCAAAAACGCGTGGGCCAGCGAATTAAAAACGATGTTATCCGTGTGTCCCAAAAAGAGAAATGCCAGAACCTTGTTCTGCGCCGCGGCCAGCCCCACGGAAAGCACCGCGAGCACCCCCACCCCGATCGCCAGCCCTAGTGACAGCAGCTGGTTCCAAATGTAGGGCCGGCTCTTCTTTACTCCCCATACTTCGTTCAGCGCGACTTCGAGGGGCATGAATACGCTCGACGACGAAATCAGCAGCATGACGATGGAAAAGATCTCCACGCGCCCCCGGGGATGCACGAGCAAGGCCATGTTTCGAATCACAAAGCTCTGGTTCGAAGGCAGGAAATAACCCACCATGTTCGCCACCATCTCGGTCATGGTCCGTGAGTGGAAGACCTGGCGCGCCACCGTAAACAGCATTACGATGAAGGGGAACAACGACAGAATGGCATTTGCGGCCACGCTGAAGGCATAAGTGTGCACCTCCGTCCGGCTTAAAAAACGCGCCAGAGAGGTCACGTTTGACCAGCAACGGCCCGGCGACGGAAGCCGAAACAACCTGCGCAGCCGCGGCATGAACTCTAGATCGGGCATTCCTTCCACTCAGGTGAGTCTTTCCTCATACTATCCTCCGACCCATTCGTTCCCGCGTTATGGAGCGCTCTATTGCCACCTTCACGGTTCCAAATTGGACTTTGGACCGCCAAAAGCCCTCGACCCAGCCTTTTGGGGGCACTTTTTTGCCGAGCTATGCATTTTTTCCTTGATTTACAGCCCGGTTCCTGCCATAACAAGGTGACGATTTAACTGTATCTGTAGTTTGGCTAAGTCGTCTTATTGGAAGGCCGTTTATTTGATGTTTTGCATTAGTAATACCTTCTGTCCCCGCCCGTGGGCGGTAAAGCATCCGTAACCCGCGCAATCCGCGCGGAAGCGGGGCTTTTGCTGTTTAGGGAGGAAACAAAAGGCTGACAGTCGCCCATAACAACAGGAGTTGCCGTGAAAGAGCAAGGCGTGGTCAAGTGGTTTAACGGAGCTAAAGGCTACGGTTTCATTCAGCGGTCCACTGGAGAAGACGTATTCGTTCATTTCTCTGCCATCCAGGACTCGGGCTACAAGACCCTGAACGAGGGTGAAGGCGTTGAATTCGAATGCCAGCAGGGTCCCAAAGGATTGAATGCAGCCAACGTGGTGCGCAGCGCATAAGCGACCCGATCCTGCCCCAGATTTCATCTCAGCGGTATCCTGAGGCCCAATCACCGGCTGCTCGCCGGTGATTGGGCTCAGCCGGCCCATGTCCGGGTGTTTTTATTTCCGCTCCAGCCGGGCGACGGCCCACCGGCTGGCTTCGGCCACCGCTTCCTCCTCCGCCTGCGCCCACTCCCGCAGCCGGGGCAGAAATTTCCTGTTCCCGCTGTTTCCCATGGCGATGGCGACATTGCGCCGCAGCCCCTCGGGCTTCGCCCGCTTCACGGGCGACCCGAAAAACCTGTGGCCAAACTCCGCTTCATCGATCCCGGCCAGCCACTCCAGCGCCGGATTCACCAGCTCGCGCCTCACCTCCAGCTCCCGGTCGCCGCCCGGCGCCGCCCGGCGCCGGGAATTCCACGGACACACATCCTGGCAGATGTCACACCCAAACACCTGCCGCCCGATGCCCTCGCGCAGGTCGTGAGGAATGCTGCCGCGGTGCTCAATCGTCAGGTAGGAAATGCACCGGCTCGCATCCATCTGGCGGGGCGCCACCAGTGCGTTTGTCGGGCAGGCGTCGATGCAGCGCGTGCAGCTTCCGCAGCGGTCCGGGGCCGGCATGGCCGCTTCGCCCGCAGGCACCTCCAGCGACGTCAAAATAACACCCAGAAACAGCCACGACCCGAGCTGCTGATTCAGTATGCAGGTATTCTTGCCCACCCAACCCAACCCTGCGTACTGCGCATAGACCCGTTCCACGAGCGGACCGGTGTCCACGTAGCAGCGCGCCTCAAACTCACCGAATTCACCGGCCAGGCGCGCCCGCAGACGCTCCAGCCGCCGCAGCATCACCTTGTGGTAATCGGACGGCCTGCCATCGCCGGCCGTCCACGCATAGCGCGCGATCCATCCCGTATCGGGGGGCGCCGCATCGGTCGAATACGGTGCATCGGCGTTGTAGTTGAGCAGGCACACAATCACCGATCGCGCCCACGGCGCGGCCTCACGCAGCGACGACCGCACCAGCCGCCCGGCTTCATTCCGACGCTTCAGATACTCCATGGTTCCCGCACGGCCGGCTTCCACCCATGCCTCAAAACGCCGGTGATCGCGCAAGTCCTCAGGGCTGCCCGGCTCCGGGACCGCTGCCAGCCCCGCGCCGCTGAATCCCTCATCCTCGGCCCAAGCCCGAATCCGCGCCTGCAATCCCTTTGTAACCATCTCTATCTCTATCCTACGGACAATCTCTGTGCCCTCCCCGCGTCATTCCCGGTTTGCTCTTCATTCGCCACCTTCGCTACCATCGCCATAAGCACCAACACAGACGGCCACTTCCCCTTAGAGAGAGGTCCATGCGCGTAATTGTGACCGGAGCAGCCGGCTTCCTCGGCTCCCACCTGACTGATGCCCTGCTCGCGGAGGACCATGCGGTGCTCGGCGTTGACAACCTGTGCACGGGCTCTCTTGAAAATCTCGGCCATCTCAAAAGCGAGTCCCGATTCGAGTTCGTCGAACAGGACATCAGCGAACCGTTCGACCTCGGCCCGGTGGATTACGTCTTCAACTTCGCCTCTCCGGCCAGTCCGGTGGACTACGCCCGTCTGGGCATTGAGACCCTTCGCGTCGGATCGGACGGCACTCGCAATGCCCTCGACATCGCCCATCGTTACCAGGCAAAGTTTTTGCACGCCTCCACCTCCGAGTGTTATGGCGACCCTTCCGTGCACCCCCAAACCGAAGAGTACTGGGGCAACGTGAACCCCATCGGCCCCCGCTCGGTCTACGATGAGGCCAAGCGATTCTCCGAGGCCCTGGTGATGGCCTACCATCGCTACTACCAGGTTGATTCGCGCATGGTCCGCATTTTCAACACTTACGGCCCGCGCCTGCAAAAAAACGATGGCCGGGTCATCTCCAACTTCATGATTCAGGCCCTCAAGGGAGAGGATCTGACGGTTTACGGCGACGGCAGCCAGACCCGCAGCTTCTGCTACGTATCGGATGAGATCGACGGCATCCTGCGGCTCTCTCGCTCCAACGAGCACCGCCCGGTCAACATCGGCAACCCGAACGAGTGGACGATCCTCGAGTGCGCCAAGGCCGTTCTCCGGGTCACCGGCTCGCTCAGCCGCATTGTTTACCGTCCTCTCCCGCAGGACGACCCCACCCAGCGCCAGCCCGACATCACCAAGGCAAAACGCATCCTCGGCTGGGAGCCCAAAGTCGATCTGGAAACCGGACTCCGGCTCAGCCTCGACTATTTCCGCTCCTGCGTCGCCGCAGAAGCCGCCTCCAGCCTTTGAGCGGCATCGTCCATCGAATGAGCGCACCTCTGGCTCTCTGCGTCCAGTTGTTTTAGGATTTTCAGTTAGGATCTGCCATGAAGCTCAAGACCCACCACTGCCAGGAGCGCCCGATCGCCGGCGCCCGACCGTCTCTCGAAGCCGGCTTCACGCTGATGGAACTGCTGATCGTTATCTCGATCATGCTTATCCTGATGCTTATCGCCATCCCGAACATGCTCAACCTCACCGAACATGCGAATGAGACCTCGGCGCTGCAGTCGCTGCGCGCCATCCAGGAAGCGGAAACCCAGT
>CAZWSD010000336.1:0-4245 GCA_964636535.1 uncultured Acidobacterium sp.
CACCGCCGGATCCGGGTCCAGGACCTGATCGCCTACGAGAACCACAAACGCTCGGCTGGGAAGCTTCCGGGTGAACCCGGTGGTTCACCCACCGGATTAAGGATCTGAAGAGACTTTAATTCAGCAGGTCAGCGAAGGCCGCGACCTTTTGCGAGCAGCAGTTAGGAATGGCATCGTGAGTGGTGATGGGCGAGCAAACTAATCGCATGCTGCGTGATCGTAGAGGGCCGATACCTCGCCACATTTTCAAGCCTTCGCTTTAACTTCGAGCGAAAGTCCCCTAACCGGCTGACGGTAGAGGGTACGCCGAGCACGGCGGCCCAGTGTTCCACTCGCCACCAATTTGCGATAGCTCTTCACAGCAGAAGTAATACCGTGCGGACCGTCTGCCGCTCTTTAACAAAGGCCATGGCCCAGAAGTGTTCGCATGGCTCTACCATGTTTCGTCGCTAAGCCAGCCTCGATGCGCCCGAGAGAAAAAGCAGTCCCCCTCCTGCGTTCGCGAGTGCTGAGCATCGCATCGAGAGATAACGCGGCAGGCCGTGATGGTCGTCATACCTGGCCATAGCCGTTCTGCGAGCGTGCCATAGGTTTGAAGAGCGCCGAGCGAGTCAATACGTCCCGCACTTGCTCCGATCGGGTTGTATGCGGTCACGAATGGCAACATAGGTTAATCAGCTTTGCCTGCTTTTCACCCGCGGTCTTTTTCGGGTCAAAGCGAGAACCCCGGATACACGAAAGCTCCGCGGATGGTCTCCGTGTCTTTTCCCAAGACACCGCTGACACGCAGTGTTTCGTACCAGGTCGCTTCCACCTGCTTTTTCATATCGTTGACGATCTTCTCGGCCTCGGTGCGATCAAGCAGAAATCTTGCGTGCTGCGAAAGGATGTTCTTCGCATTAGCGTAGCGCCCCTGATCGCCGCAATCGAGGGCGAGGTCGCGGCGCTCCAGACTGACCTGTGGTGACGGTGTGAGGTCATAGGCTGGCGAGAGCTTCCAGTTTTTCTCTTGCGCGATAATCGCATGATTGCGCGGGTGATCGTCGGTGTTCGAGATCATCGCGTTGAAGCAGACACGGCGGAAAAGTTCCTTCGCGTCCTTCTTGGGCTCCTCGACGATGCGGCGCAATTCCTCGACCAGAGATAGGTAGGACCAGTTCTGGCGCGATTCGAGCACTTCGTCGGCGCGCAGGATAGTGTGGCCGCTGACCATGCGCGCGCGCGTGTAGCCTTTCGGTGCCCTCTCGCGGTCGAAGCGCTTGACGAGCAGGACATCTTTCCCGCCCACGGTCTCGATACGGCTTTCTGCCGTGGTGATGCCGCATTCGCGGGCCAGCCGCAGCATCGCGTGCTCGACCCGCGTGTTGTTCCAGCGATCGTCGGCGCGGTTGAATTTAGCCATCCACAAAGCATCGGCGTCTTGCACGAGGGCCTTGGGGCGTGCGCCGCCCATCGAGGTGCCGAGAAGCATCAGATCCTGTACTTGTTGCGCCTGCGGGTCGTCGGGCAGATCGCCCTGGACCAGCGCATCCGCGAGGATCTGGAGCTTCTCGAGATCGATCACCTGGTTAAATTTTCCCTGCGGCGCAGGCGGTTCAATATTGAGCCCAAAACCGAGCGCGCCCGCCCGGTCGTCGGGGGATTCCAGCAGATAGTCGAGTTCGCCGAGCTGCACCTTGCCGAGGTGCTTTTCGATGACGCGACGGCCCCACCAGTCGGGGCTTGCGTCGCGCAGTGCCCCGAATACGCCGTTGCGCAACGCTGTTTCGTAGGTGCGCTGGGATAGCTTGAGTTCGACCGGGTCGATCTCAACCGCGCGCGGATCGTCGAGGTACTTACCACGATAGACGAACTGCCCGAGCGCATGGCCGCGCGTGTTTTGGGCAAGCACGAGCTTTCCCGCCGTCACGGCCGATGTTTCGCCGGGTAGGGTGATGTAGACAAAGCACTCGGTGGCGCCAGCTCTAGAAATCACCGCTCAATCCCTTGCTTTTGCGCACCCGCGTCTTTTCCTTGGCCCAGGCCAGCGTCAGTCCTTGTTCGTCGGTGAGGGGATCCGCGAGCTCGCTAAAAGGGCCGAGAAGGTCATAGGCCCAAAGGAGAGCGGCGTAGACACCGACCGACGTGGAGGGCTTGCTCGTTTCCGCAGCCATGACGGCGCGCGGACCGGTCCCGATCTTCTGCGCGACCTCATTGATGGTGAGCTTGCGGCGGGTTCTGGCCGTGCGCAGGTTCTCGCCCAAGCGCTTGAGAGCTTGTTCGACTTGGTACGGCGGAGCTTCCAGCAGCTGGTTCTTGGCAACCATAAATCTCTTAAGAGCAGTTTAAATTACTTAAGACGCTCTTAAGAGCATACATTAATTGATTTAAGAGTTCAAGTTGGCTCATGACCGGTAGTTCGTTCTTTAAGCAAGTCTACTTGATTCTTTCATGGTGCCCCCTCCTGCAAGATGATCCCCGATCGGTGGAGAAGATGCCTTTTTGCGAAGCCATCCGACCCTTGTGATCAGCGAGACGGAGGCTTCGGGACTGAACTGTCTGGCGAACTCCCGTGTGGAGACGGACAGGACGATAGTCCGGGCCTGGATCCTTCTGGGATATTCCCAGGAAAAATCTCTGTCCGCCCGAGGCACGATACGGGTGTCAACCGGGTAGCGGTCAACAAGGTCATCAACAAAGCCTTTACGGCGGGTGTGCTTTCGGCCCCTAGCGATCTGCCCCCGACACAACTCGGTGGCCTGTTTCAGCGCCGTCAATCTCAGCACTGGGCACTTCGTTCCAGCCTTCCGCCAGGTCTTCAATATCAAGGCCTTCGCCGCGTTTCTGCGCCAGCCATTGCGCCAACGCGGCAAAAGTGCATGGTGATCGTCCCGAGACCATGCCAAGTGCCACCAGTCCTTGCTGTTGGTTCCGCTGCTCCGCGTGCACCGCACCGTTTTGAGTCTGATGTTCTGGCCCCCGCCCGAAAAGCCCGCAGCCGCACCGATCGAACGTGTCTCAAAACTTGCCCGGCTCCTGACCATGCCCAACCCATCCTTCACCCGCCCCGAGGCTGTACTCGATTCGGCCATTACCTGTTTCCGTCCGTAGCAACGACCCAACGGCATCTTGCGGCGCCTCTGCTGCGTTATTTCGGACGCTTGGTTTAGCTTGCTCCTCGGCGTTCGTCACCCGTTTATTGACAAAGCGGGCGCATACCTATAAAGTTAGCTAACTCTAGCTAACTTACTGCCATGCACGCCGTTAACATACACGAGGCCAAGACCCAGCTTTCAAAACTGATCAAAGCAGCCGAGGCCGGTGAGGAAATCATCATTGCGCGCGCCGGGCGCCCGGTGGCTCGCTTGGTCGTGCTCAAGACCGTGCCCGCGCAACGTCAACCCGGTGCCTTGTGCGGACGCATCCACATGAGCGCAGACTTCGATACACCGCTCGAGGAAACGGCCCTGTTTTCCGACAAACGCTGAGCAGCGATGAACCTCCTGCTCGACACCCATGCGCTGCTGTGGTGGCTCGCGGACAGCCCTGAGCTGCCCACCAGCACGCGCGAGCGGATCGCTGACACCCGCAACAACGTGGTCGTCAGCACCGCATCGACCTGGGAGGTCGTCATCAAGGTTCGTCTCGGCCGATTGAAACTCCCTCTCGATGCGTTTCACGAGCAGCTTGCCACGAGTTACTTCACGCTCCTGCCGATCACGATCGAACATACTCGCGCATACGCCGGGCTCTCGCGTCATCACAAAGATCCCTTCGACCGTATGCTGATTGCACAAGCCATGCATGAAAAGCTTGTATTCGTCACAAAAGATACGGTCGCGGCGCGCTATCCCGTCGAGACCCTTTGGGGAGGCCCTGAATAAGCTTCCTCTCAAACGCCAGCGGGAAATCGAGAAACCCCCCATCACTGGTACCGGGACGTCACCGTTGTTCAAATCAACTTGCGGGACCCGACATGAACCCAGGCAACGGCTACCCATCTCCCCGAACATGTGTACACTCCATCCCCGTTCTATACCGCCTGCAGGGCGTGAGATGCGGTTTGAGGTATCGTTCTCTTTGCGAGGCTCTATCTCGCACTGTCAATCGGAACCGGACTCTCTCACGGGCACGTCTGTGCTAGACTGCCCGGATCGTATCCGGATCAGCCCCCCGAGGTTCCCATGGTCGATGCCCGGATTGCCGCCTTAACTCCCGCCGGTCTCGAGCTCGAGCCCGGTACCTACTGGTGGTGCCGCTGCGGCC
>CAZWSD010000337.1:0-4242 GCA_964636535.1 uncultured Acidobacterium sp.
CAATTTGAGGGGTAATTCCCGGCACATTGGTTGTGGGCGTTCCAAG
Source organism: uncultured Acidobacterium sp. (assembly GCA_964636535.1). GTDB lineage: Bacteria > Acidobacteriota > Terriglobia > Terriglobales > Acidobacteriaceae > Acidobacterium. The sequence goes on from CAZWSD010000337.1 coordinate 47, forward strand.
CTCGAATTGGGTGCATGAAGACGAATCGGTCATGGCATTTGGTCAGTCGGAGCAGCCGCTTCATGTGCGAGATGCTTCAGTATTGCAGCCACCGCCGGGAGCGAAGATTGCGCTGGTGGAGTTCATGGACCTGGAGTGCCCGGTATGCGGGCACTGGAATGCGGTGATCAAGAACGCGGTGGCGAAGTACCACTTGCGGTGGATTCACTATTCATTCCCCCTGCCTCAGCACAACTGGAGCTTTGCGGCGGCGGTGGATGCGCAGTGGTTTCAGGGGAAGTCGTATGCGCTGGGCAATGAGTACCGGAATTATATTTTTGCGAACCAGTCGCAGATTGAGACGAAGAACGATCTGCGCGAGTGGACCGGGAAGTTTGCGGCGCTGCACAAGATTGCGCTGCCGTTTGTGGTTGATCCGCAGGGCAAGTATGCGGCCAGGGTGAAGGCGGACCAGGCAGCCGGCCAACGGATGAGCGTGTGGTACACGCCGACGCTGTTTATAGCGACGAGCGACTACCGCCACGGGAAAAACTATATGCAGGTGACGAATCTGAACAGCTTGTACACCAAGCTGGATGAGGCTGAGGCGCGGGTGGGGAACGAGCGGCACTGAGGGCGGCGCCGCGGATCTTGACTGAGGGGAAGCTGCGGGTTTCTCCGCTGCGTATGGCGCGATAGATCGCGCCATGCACAGGTCGCAATGACGATATGGGTGGGGGGCAGCGGTGTGGAGCTGCCCGCCGGTGGCTGGCTATTTCCCGATGACGGTGACGAGCTGGGATTCAGGGAGGGTCCAGTCTCTGGTGCCGGACCAGGTGAATTTGTGGGTGGCCTCGTTCCAGTTGAGCCGGGTGAGATGATAGTGGCCTTGTTCGTAGTTGTAGTTGACGCCGTTGTCGTTGTAGACGGTGAAGTGGGCGTTGGCTCCGGCGAAGACCTCGACCCTGGAGAGCAGTTGCGGCGTGGCCGTGGAGAGGATGGTGGTGCCGATGGGGAGTATGGAGCCGGCGCGAACGAAGAGCGGGATGGTCTGGATGGGCGCCTGGACGGTGATGTACTGGCCGCCGTGGAAGAACTGGTGGGTCCAGTAGTTGTACCAGTCGGCTCCGGCGGGCAGGTAGACCTTTCGGGTGGTCATGCCCTGCTTGTGGGCGGGTGCGACGAGCAGGTCGGGGCCGAACATGTATTCGTAGCGCTGCCTGACGGCCCTGGGGTCGTGGGGAAAGTCCATGAAGAGCGCGCGCATGAAGGGGGCGCCGGTTTTGTGGGTGAACCAGCCGAGTGAGTAGATGTAGGGCATGAGCGAGTAGCGGAGGCGGAGGTATTTCTCAAGGATGGGTGTGGCTTGGTGGCCGTAGGACCAGACGGTGTTGTACTGGCGGCTTCCGTGGGTGCGGAAGGTGGGCTCGAAGACGCCGTACTCGAACCAGCGGACGTAGAGCTCGGGGTAGTCGGTGTCACCGCGGAGGTTGTTGAGCGAGCCGGCGGGGCTGAGGAGTTCGGGCCGCGAGGGCGGGCGCATGGCGGGCAGGGATTGCCAGCCGCCGATGTCGTTGCCCCAGTAGGGGATGCCGGAGGCTGTGACGTCGAGGCCGGTGGGAATCTGGCGGCGGAGGGTGTCCCAGGTGGGGTAGACGTCAGAGGACCAGATGGTGGCGCCGTTGTGCTGTGTGCCGAGGTAGGCGTCGCGGGCGAGGACGAGCGCGCGGCGGTGGGTGTCGTTGCGGAAGCCGTCGTAGAAGGCCTTGGTTTCAAAGTAGGGATAGACGTTGAAGTACTGGGTGCCTGGTCCGATGTGGAAGTAGCTGCCGTTGGGGGGCAGGTCGGGTTCGGTTTCATCGGCCCAGAAGTCGTCAAAGCCCTTCTTGTAGAAGTTCTGGAAGACGACGTTCCAGAACCATTTGGCGGCGGCGGGGTTGGTGACGTCGATGTCTGACCCGGCGAGGTCGTAGGGCAGGCCGTTGGTGGGTTGACCGTCGGCGAGGTGCTCAAACCAGCCGTGGCTGAGGAGGTAGCTGTAGTAGCGGTCTGAGGGGACGAAGCGCGGCCAGATGCTGATCATCGTCTGGAAGCCCATGGCCTTGAGTTTTTTGTTCATGGCGACGGGGTCAGGCCAGTACTTGGGGTTCATATTCATCTGGCCCATGTCGGTGTAGTAGAACCAGTCGATGACCATGATGTCGGCGGGCAGGTTTCGCTTGCGATAGCCCTCGGCGGCGGCGAGGACCTGCTGTTGACTCCAGTAGCGGTTTTTGGACTGGAGAAAGCCGTAGGCCGCCTTGGGCAGCATGGGGACGGAGCCGGTGAGCTTGTCGTATCCCTCATAGAACTGGTTGTAGGTGTTGCCTTCGACCACGAAGAAGGAGACGCGGGTGCCGACCTGGGAGGTGAAGTTGAGCTGGTTGTTGAAACCTGGGGCGATGACGGTTTTTGAGGGATTGTCCCAGAGCAGGGCGTAGTGCTGGTTGGTGACCATGAAGGGGACGCAGAAGGTGGGCGCGGCGACGGCGTTATAGTCGTTCCAGCAGTTGACCTGATGGTGGAGGTGATCGAGGTATCCTTCCTGGTTTTCTCCGAGGCCGTAGTAGTGTGCGCCCTTGGGCGAGAAGAAGGTGGCGCCGACCTTGTAGAAGGGGTCGTCTCCGGGGCGGCGGTCGTAGGTGATGTTGTAGTTGCCATCCTTATGGTTTGGGACGGACATCTGCCAGCCTTCGAGGTGGAGGAGGGTTTTACCGTTGGGTGTGGCAAAGGTGATGCTGGCGCCGGGTGTGGAGCCGCGGAAGTACTTGCCGGGGTCCCATTCGTGGGGATAGGGGTGGTAGGGCTTGGGGTGGACGGGATCCTGCACAGTGACGACGAGGTCGTTGGAGCGGTAGATTTCGCCGGTGTCGTTTCGTTGGTAGGTCCAGCCCTGTGGGTTGGGTTTGCCGGTGATGCCTGGGCCTGGCGCCTTGAGTGCCTGATCCTTGAGCAGGCTGAGGGTGACGCGCATGATGTTGGGCGCGTAAGGGGTGAGGACGATGGTGCTGTTGGCGTGCGGGATGACAGCCTGGGGGAGATTGGGCTGCGGGCCGGAGAGCGGAACCTGCAGATGGCGGGCGTGAGTCTGGGCGCGCAGTGCTGGGGTGGCGGCGATGAGGGCGGCGAGGAGAACTGCGGGCAGGGCGAGAGGGGTGTGGCGCATCGCGGAGAGGTTTCCCTTGTAAGTAATCGTTTTAGCAGCGGAAACAGTCTAATCCGGGAGAGGCGGGATGCGCCAGATGGAGGGGGAAATTCAGGCGTTGTTGGCGGTGCGGCGCATGCGTGGACCGCGGCTGCGTGCGGGGGTTGAGTTGAGGGGCGAAACGAGGACGGGGCCGGAAGGCGCACCGGGGCTGGATTGAGACTGGGACTGGGGGGTCTCGAAGGGCAGAAAGAGGACGAAGACCGAGCCGTGGCGGACATCGCCGAGGGGCTCGGAGACATGGACGGAGCGCAAGTGGAGGCGCCCGCCGTATCGGCCGACGATGGATTGCGAGACCCAGAGGCCGAGTCCTGTGCCGCTTTCTCCCTTGGTGGTGAAGAAGGGCTCGCCGAGGCGGCGGCGGAGATCCGGGGGTATGCCGGGGCCGTTGTCGGCGACGGTGATGCGGATGCCCGGGTGGGTATGGGAGGCGGAGACTGGGCGCAGGCGCAGGGTGATGGAGCCGCGCGGGTCAGATGCCTCGATGGCATTTGCGATGAGATTGGCGAGGACCTGGCGCATTTCGCCTGGGAAAACGCGAATGGGATCGGTTTGGGAGTAGCGCTGGATGATGCGGAGCTGTTTTTCTTTGATGCGGCGGTGGTAAAGGAGGAGGACTTCCTGGAGGATGGCGGGTAGGGAGAGGTCGACGGGCTGGTTGGTTTCACGTGCGAAGTTGAGGGTCTGTCGGGTGATGGTGACGACGCGCTTCATTTCGCGCTCGGCGAGGTCGAGGTAATGGAGGGCGTCTTTTGAGAGGCCTGGTTCGGAGCGGAGCAGGTAGAGGAGATTGGAGATGGACTCGAGGGGATTGTTGACCTCATGAGCGATGGAGGCGGCCAATCGTCCAAGATGGATGAGTTTCTGGCTGGCGCGGAGGGTTTCGAGCGCGCGGCCAGTGTCCATCTGGTCAATCGAATTGAGGGCAAATTGGGAGAGGTCAGAAGAATTGGAGGAATGCGACATGACGAAT
>CAZWSD010000338.1:0-4201 GCA_964636535.1 uncultured Acidobacterium sp.
GGTAGAGGTGGGAGCGTTCGAGGCCGAGGGCGTCTGCGGCGCGGCTCATGTTTCCGTTGGACTCTTCAATCTTTCTCAGGATGAATTCTCGTTCGTAGGCTTCGCGGGCGTGCTGGAGGCTTTCGAATTCGTCGGGGCGGCGGAGGGCGCGGTGGACGAGGACGGGCAGGTGCTTTTTATCGATGCGGCGGACCTGGGGGTTGAGGATGATGACGCGCTCGATGACGTTTTTCAACTCGCGGACGTTGCCGGGCCACTGGTATTGCATGAGTGTGTCAAGGGCTTCGCGGGTGATTTCGATGCGTGGGCGTCCGTACTCGCGGCCAAAGGCGCGGAGGTATTCCTCGACGAGGACGGGGATGTCTTCGCCGCGGTCGCGGAGGGGCGGGACGAAGAAGGGGATGACGTTGAGGCGGTAGAAGAGGTCTTCGCGGAAGTTGCCCTTGGCGATTTCGTCTTCGAGGTTTTTGTTGGTGGCGGCGATGACGCGGACGTCGGCGTGGAGGGGCTGGATGGCGCCGATGGGGACGAAGCTTTGCTCGTCGAGGACGCGGAGGACGCGGGCCTGGGTTTTGAGGCTCATGTCGCCGACTTCGTCGAGGAAGAGGGTGCCGCCGGAGGCACGCTCGAAGGTGCCGCGTTTTTCGGCGGGGCCACCGGAGACGGCGCCGTTGCGGTAGCCGAAGAGTTCGGCTTCGATGAAGTCCTCGGGGATGGCGGCGCAGTTGAGCTCGACGAAGACGCGGTCGCGGCGCTGGCTTTCGGCATGGATGGCGCGAGCGATGACTTCTTTTCCTGCGCCGGACTCGCCATAGATGAGGACGCGCCCGTTGGTGGGAGCCATGAGAGCGATCTGCTGGCGGATGGCCTTGGCGGCGACGCTTTCGCCTGAGATCTGCTGGCCGGCGGTGAGCTGGCGGCGGAATTCGAGGTTGTCGCGCTGGAGGCGGCGGGTGTCGATGGCGTTTTTGACGACGATGAGGGTGCGTTCGAGGAGGAGGGGTTTTTCGAGGAAGTCGAAAGCGCCGAGCTTGGTGGCCTTGACGGCGGTGGAGATGTTGGCGTGTCCGGAGATGACGATGACTTCGGGGCGGGATTCTGCGCCGAGGGACTGGGTATCGGCGAGGACTTCGAGGCCGTCGCGGTCGGGGAGCCAGATGTCAAGGAGGAGGACGTCGTAGGCGGCGTCGCGGAGGAGGGTGAGGGCTTCGCCGGCCGTGGCGGCGGTGGTGACGGCGTAACCTTCCTCCTTGAGGATTTCTTCGAGCGAGGCGCGGATTTCGGGTTCGTCATCGACGACGAGGATGTGGTTCATGGGTTGGGAGTCTCAGCGGGTGCGGGCTCGTGAAGAGCGGGGAATAGGGAAGGGACGAGGGGGAGATTGAGGACGAAGCGCGCGCCCTTGGGGGCGTTTTGTTCGGCGCGGATGGAGCCGCCGTGGTCCTGGACGATTTTGGCGGCGATGGTGAGGCCGAGGCCGGTGCCGCGCTGTTTGGTGGAGAAGTAGGGCAGGAAGAGGCGCTCGCGCATCTGCTCGGTGAGGCCGGAGCCGGTGTCCGCGATGACGATTTCGGCCATGTTGCCGGATTCGTTGAGGGAGGTTTCGATGGTGAGGACTTTGACGAGGCTGTCGCGCATGGCTTCGGCGGCGTTGTCGATGAGGTTGGCGACGGCGCGCTTGAGGGCTTCGTGATCGGCCATGACAGGGGGTATGGCGGGGGCGAGGCGATCTTCGATGCGGATGCCGTCGAGGCGGTCTTCAAACTGGAGGACGGCGCTGCGGATGATGGAGTTGAGGTCGGCGGCACGGGGCATGGCGGCGGGGAATTCGGCGAGGGAGCCGAACTGATCGACGAGACGGCGGACGGATTCGGCGGAGCTGAGGATGATGTCGCAGCAGCGGCGGATGATGTCGTGTGATTCGGGAGTGTTTCGTTCGGCGTGGCGGCGGATGCGTTCGGCGGAGAGGGTGACGGGGGTGAGAGGATTTTTGATTTCGTGGGCGACGCGCTGTGCGACTTCCTTCCATGCGACCTGTCGCTGCGCGCGGAGGAGTTCGGAGACATTTTCAACGACGAGGATGGCGCCCTGGCGATGGTTTCCGAGGTCCATGATGGCGACGGTGAGGGCGAGGTTGAGGACGGCGCCATCGCGGGTGAGTTCCATTTCAGAGGTGGCGAGGCCCATGCGCCGGGCGCGGCGTTGGAGGTCCTGGACGGCTTCGAGGGAGTCGGGTGGCAGGGCTTCTTCGAGGGGCTTGCGGATGAGGGATGCGTTGTTGCAGGGGAAGAGGTTGGTGAAGGCGCGATTGCAGGCGAGGACGCGGTGGTCTTCGTCGAGGGTGAGGACGGCGCTGGGGATGGTTTCGAGGATGGTTTCGAGTTCGCTGCGTCGAGCTTCGAGGGCCTGGTTGGAGGTGGAGAGCTGCTCGGTGTAGAAGTCGGCGAGGAGGCGGCTCTGTTCAAGGTCAGCGGCCATGTGATTGAAAGAGCGGACGAGTTCGCCGAGTTCCTGGGAGGCGACGACGGTGACGCGCTGGTGGTAGTGGCCCTGGGCGATCTCATTCATGGCGTCGGCGAGGGCTTCGACGGGGCGAGTGATTTGCTTGGAGAGATGGAGTGCGAGCCAACTGCTGGCGAAGAGGACCAGCGCGGTGAGCATGAGCAAGAGGAGCAGATACATGCTGCGGATGGTGCGGCGCTGACGATAGATGGCCCAGTACTGGCGAGAGCCCTGGAGCATGTTGGCGATCATGCCGCTCATGCCGTCGGGCAGAGGGAGGCCGACGATGACGAGGCCGCCGTTGGCGAGGCCGGCGGCGCCGACGGCGTACTGAGCGCCGTTGACGGTGAGGACCGGTTCCTCAGAACTGCGTGCGGCCTTCAGCACTGCCTGAGCGACGGGAATGGGGGTGGGATTGGGTGCGGCGTTTTCGGTGGAGAGATCCATCCAGGACTGGACGGTGGCGGATTGATTGAGGGCGGGGAACTGATAAGAACTGATGAGGCGGCCCTCCTGGTAGACGGCGGCGAAGCCACCCTGGAGGGTGATGCGGTGCTGCTTCATGCTGGTGGTGAGGCTGGGCAGGGGATTGGCGGGAGCGGTGGAATGGGCGGTATTTGCCGAGGGTGCGGATTCGCTGGCAAGGGATTCGGCTTCGGCGCGGGCGTTGGCGGAGGCGTAGTTGGCCAGTTCGACGGCGATGGAAGTGGAAGTCTGGCGGAGGTCGGTGGAGGGCTGCGAGAACCAGCGGTCGATGGAGCGGTTCATGAGCAGGTAGCTGAAGAGAAACATGAAGAGGGCGGGAGCGAGGGAGAGGATGAAGGCCCCAAAGAGCATGCGGGAGCGGAGCCGGGAGCCGAGGACCGGACTGCGCTGGTCGGCGAGAAGTTTGAGGATGTTACGGGCGAAAAGGACGATGAGGACGACGAGCAGGAGGAAGGTGAGGATGGAGATGGCGCTGAAGAGGAATATCTGGCCGGTGGAGCGGGGATCGAGGAAGTGGAGATTGAAGGCGTTGAGGGCGAGAAGAATGATGAGGAGCAGCAAGGTGGCGCCGGCCAGCAATGCGGGATAGCGTCTTGTGTTTGAGTGTGGCAAAACTTCCTCGGTTTGGGTTGAATTATAGAGCGGCCGGTATGGGGATGAATTTGCCCGGGGCCTGCTATACTCCATTTCGCCAAGAAGAGTGGCGACAGGGAGATTTCGTAATTGGGCACAACTGTACAGAGAGAAAGGGCATCCTACACGCCGATGAAAAGGAAAGCTTCGCTTACCGTTGCCTGTAGTTTGGTGCTGACAGCCGGGCTTATGCTTTCGGGCTGCCACAAGAACAATGCAAATAACGCGGCGAATCCGCCGGCAGCGAATCAGAATGCCGGCGGGACGCAGGGAAATCCTCCGGCTCCGCCCGCAGACCAGTCTGCGAGCAACGGGAATCCGGGGTATCAGCAGCCGGGAGGCGGTGGCGGATACCAGCAGCAGGGAGGCAGTGGTGGATACCAGCAGCAGGGAGGCGGTGGCGGGTATCAGCAGCCGGGGAGCGCGGGCGGGTATCAGCAGCAGGCGCAATCGCGGCCGGCTCCACCTCCGCCTCCTCCGCCAGTGGTGATTCCGGCGGGGACGAGGATTGAAGTTCTGGTGAACCAGGATCTTGGTTCGAAGATCAGCCGGAGCGGAGATACTTTTTCGGCGACGGTAG
>CAZWSD010000339.1:0-4193 GCA_964636535.1 uncultured Acidobacterium sp.
AGGGAGCCAGGCAATGCAGATCGAAATGAAAATTCGCGGACTCATGGTGGATCCTTCCACCCAGATGCCCATCATCATCCTCAAGGACGCCAACGGAGACGCGCTCCTGCCCATCTGGGTCGGCCCCTACGAGGCCAACGCCATCGCCATGGAAATTGAAAAGTCCTCGGCTCCGCGCCCTATGACCCACGATCTGCTCAAGAGCCTCATGCAGGGACTCAACGCACAGTTGCAGCGCGTCGTCGTCTCCGAGCTTCGCGACGATACCTTTTATGCCGTCATCTGGATGGAGCAGCAAGGCGAAATCGTCACCCTCGATGCCCGACCTTCCGATGCCCTGGCTCTGGCGCTCCGCGCCGACTGCCCCATCTTCGTCGAAGAAGAAGTCCTGCGCGCCGCCAAAGTCCTGCCCCACCCGGTCGATTCGCCGGCCGGCTCCGCCGAACTCCGCAAGTGGCTGGAAAACCTCGGCGACGAAGACCTTGGCAGATACAAAATGTAAGTTCAGCAGGTTCGCGTTCCGTAGCTCTCCTTCGCCGATTCCGCAACCTGCCGGCCGCGCACACCCGACGCTTACCAGTAAATTCTCTTGTGATTCCGGTATAAGTTCGCCTTGCTGGTCAGATACCACCGGAAATGCCTTGGAATATACCCGTAATTGGAATAAAACCTCACCGCGCGATACCCCTTCCGCATCCGGTCGATCTCCAGGCATTGTTCCACCACGCGATGAAAAAGCACGGTCGGCGAAAACCATTTCTCCCATTCCTGACGTGCATTCTCTCCCATTTCCCTGGCTTGATGCTCGTTCGCCTCCAGAATCTCCGGCAGACGTCTCACTTCTGATTCACGCACGCGCAAAGAGCACGCGTCCCAGTCAATTCCCTCGTTCGGAACCCAGTCATCGGAGATAATCACGCACGCACGGCCCGCCTTCATCGACTCGTAAAGCCGTATGCTGTTCGGCGCCTTGCCGCGCGGACAAAGACTGAACTTCGCCTCTGCCAGCGAGTCCGCGTAATGCCGCCAGAACTCCAGCCTCTCCTGCGCTTCGCCGTGGTAGCGAATTCGGCCGCTCACCGCCGTCGTATCGTAAAGATTAAAATCAGTCCGCTCCAGACAGAACAACTGCTCGCGCACCGCGTGCGTACCCTTGGAGCCCACAAACGATGCCAGGTATTTCTCTTCGCCGCTATACGGAAAATGCTCGAGCAGCACATTTTGCCCAAGCTCAAGATAGAAACCGGTGCGCGCATGATCGGCGCGGTACTGATCCCTTCTCAAACCCGCATATATTCCTGGCAACAGCGGATAACTGAAATCTCCCTGGTCAAACAGGAAGCACTTATGGCGGAAGCGGCGAAAGCAATCATGGGCGCGGACTCTCTCCGCAAAGCTGCCCGCCGCACCCATTTCCACAAACAAAATAAGGTCTGCTTCTTCCGGGTCATCCGTGATCTGATGAGCGCCAGACGGATCAATCTCCGCGCTGTGCCGCAGCAGGAAAAGCGCGCTATGCTCCCACTGGTTGAAGGGCTGCAAAGCCCCGCTGTAAGCCAGCGTCACTTTCGCCATATCCCTTATCGTACTATGCGCCCTCTGCTGACCGCACTCTGATCCCGCACCCCACCACCCATCCAACCCTCTGACTTCAGAGGACATCCCTCCGCCCTTTGCACTCTTCTTAAGGCAGTCTTCAGCTTCTTGCTCTATAACTGGAATTGTGGACTCGGCCGGCTGTCAACATCTTCAATCGCCGCGAATCCATTGCCTGAACAAATTCTGCGTGAGGCCTCGGGGCATCCGGTGCTGATCCAAATAAGATGACTTCATGACATCTTTCTCAAAAATGTCATCGGCCTGTGCGGGGCTTATCTGTCTCTTAGCAGGAGCTGCCTGCAGCGGCCAATCGATTGCCCCAGCGCGGGTGGCCCCTGCTCAAACCCTCACGGTGCAGGCGGGCCCTGCCCAGCCGGTCCAGGTCACCCTTGCCGGCGCTATCCGCCGTGCCCGGGCCATCAGTCCCACCCTCGAAGCAGCCGAGGCAAATGCCCGCATCGCCGCGGAAAATGCCGTCCAGGCCCGCGCCGCCAATCTTCCCAATCTGATCGGCAACAGCCAGTATGTTTACACCCAGGGCAACGGAACCCTGGCCTCACGCTTCATCGCCAACAACGGCGTCCACGAGTACCTCGCCCAGACCAACGTTCACCAGAATGTTTCCCCGCCCCTATTCCTCACCTATCGCAGTGACGCCATCCTTGCCGCCGCCGCTCGCGACAAGGCTCGGATTGCGGCCCGCGGTCTCGTCGTCTCCGTGGTCCAGGCTTATGCCACTCTCGTCGCCGCCAATCAAAAGGTGGTATCTGCCCACGGCATTCTCAAAGCCGCACAGCAGTTCCTCTCCATCACGCAGAAGCGCGAGCGCAACGGCAGCGCCGCCCGCGCTGACGTCGTCAAGGCCCAGATTCAGGTCGATGACGACCTGGTCAATCTCCAGGACATGCAACTGGCGCGCGAGCAGGCCCGCATCGCCCTCGCTCTTCTCATCTTCCGTCGCGCCAACCGCAACTACGTCGTCGTCGACGATCCGGCCCGAATCCTCAAGCTCCCCGCCTTCGTCCAGGCCCGGCAGGAGGCGGCCGCCAATGACCCCCAGGTCGCTGCCGCCGTCAAAACAGTAAAGGCAGCTCACAAGGCGCTTCAAGCTGCGCGCTTTGGTTACCTGCCCGCTCTGTCCTTTGACTACTACTTCGGCATCGACGCAAATGCTCTCGCCATGCACTCCACTTTGCACGACGGTACCCGCATCCAGAATCTCGGCTATTCCGCCACGGCCGCGCTCACCGTTCCGCTCTTCACCTGGGGCGCCACGCACAGCAAGGTCGAAGTGGCAAAGGCGCAGCAGCAGCAGGCCAAAACCGCTCTCGGCTATGCTCGTCGCCTGCACACCGGCGATCTCGAACTCTTCTACCAACAGGCCAAAATGGCCCAGCGCGAGATTCAGATCCGCACGCAATCCACAGCCGACGCCATCGAGAGCCGCAAGCTCACCTTGGCCCGCTACAAGGCCGGCCTCGCTACCGCGCTGGAAGTCGTCAATGCCGAAAGCACCGTCGGCCTTGAGCGTGACGCCCTCTACACCGCTGAACTTAACTACGCCACCGCGCTCGCCAATCTGGCCTCTCTTACAGGAAATCTATGATCCGGGCATTCCTTCGTTCTAACTTGATCGCGTTTCCCGTGACTGCCGTCTCTGCCGCCCTTCTTATCAGCGCCGCCGGCTGCAGCAGCGGCAACGACGGCATTTCCAATGTCGCCCCCGTCGTACACGTTCAAACCGTCACCGCGACCCTGCGACCCATCGACGAGGTGGTGACCACTCAGGGGCTCGTGTATCCCATTCACCAGGAGTCCATCACGCCCAAGATCACCGCCCCCGTCGAGCGCTTCTACGTCAATCGTGGTTCCCGCGTCCGCGCCGGCCAGCTCCTCGCCGTGCTCGCCAATCAGGACCTCGCCGCCAGCCTCGTTTCCGCCAGGGGCGCTTACGATCAGGCCCTCGCCAACTATGAGTCCACTACCTCGGCCACGCTGCCTGAAGAGATACAAACCGCGGAAAACAATCTCGAAAACGCCAGATCCAACCTCCATGCGCAACAGCGCCTCTATGACAGCGAACGCCGCCTCTATACCGAGGGCGCTATCGCCCGCAACATCCTCGATGCCACCGCAGTCACCCTCACCAGCGCAAAGTCCGCCTACCAGAACGCTGAGAAGCATCTCCGCGACTTGCAGGCCACCGGCGAAACAGCCCAGCAGCGCGCGGCCAAGGGCCAGCTCGAAACCGCTCGCGGCCAGTTCCTCAACGCCAAGGCCCAACTCGCCTACACGCGCATCCGCACTCCCATCACCGGCGTCGTCGCCGACCGCGCCGTCTACCCCGGCGATGTCGCCCCCGCCGGCGTCCCCCTGCTCGTTGTCATGGACACCTCCAGGATCATCGTCCGACTGCACATTCCCCAAACCCAGGCCGTTCAGTTGAAACTCGGCGATCCGGCTTCCATTCAAATTCCCGGCACCAGCAATGAACTGCAAGGGAGCGTCACCGTCATCAGCCCCGCCCTCGATCCCAACAGCACCACGCTCGAAATCTGGGTCGAGGCCGACAACCCACACAATGTTCTGCAGCC
>CAZWSD010000340.1:0-4187 GCA_964636535.1 uncultured Acidobacterium sp.
GCCCTCAGAGCCCATATCTTGTCGTTTATCGGCCCATCCGCGCAAATTTCGGGCCTCACCTCGTGTTTCAGGGGAGGCATATGTTGTCGCTCCGTGCGATCGGGAAGTCATATCCTGTCGCTACGTCCATTCGTTCCTGAATCAAGCAATGATGGCGGGCGCAAAGCCTCTATTTAGCCGAACGAAGATTTCTGTCCTGCCCATAGTATAGAAACGGCGAGCAGCCGAATGCAGAGCAGGGCGCCTCCGAGTCGAACCGCCTCGCCCATGATTTGTCGGATGCCTAGTGCCCAAGTGCGCATGGCATTTTCGAGTGCTTCGCAGATTGCCGGCAGGCTTGGGCCGGACGTCGTCACTGGATTCGAGACCTTGCAATCCATTAGCGACGTATTAATCATCGAGCTTCGATTCGATGGGCAGCGTATTGCGAATCGTCGCGGTTAAGGCTTTGCCCGCGTCATCCAAGCTGGCGTCGTCCCATTTCACGGTATGCATGTGGTTGGTATCGAAGTGGGTCTTTTTCGAGTTGAACTTGCTGGCTTCGCAGGTGTAGATCACCGGTAAGCCGAGCCCTTCTGCGAATCCCGCTTCAAAGTAGGCGCCGTTGTTGTCGTGGCTTAGGTCCGCTATCACGAAGCGCGCCGCGCGAATGGCCGCACGGATTTGATTATCGATTAAGCCGGCGGACGGTTGCTCATTCAGTGCCCTGAGCGTGAAACCTGCGCGCGCCGCGGCGGGCTGGAAACATTCTCGGAGTACCTGATCCATCGTCGCGTCCCCAAATTTCATCGCCATGAAACCGGTACGGCTATTGACGATGCGGCGATTAAGCTCTCCGAAGCGCACCCATCCTTGCGGCCGAAGTCGGAATTGTGGGTTAGGGTTCCCGCGCGTAAAGGTAAACAGCTCAAGGCCGTTGAACTCGGAGAGGAGCCACGAGACCCCTCCCTCGGAGGCATCCGCTCCAATGGACGCCCCGATTCTGGCCCCAAGAGCATGCATATCGGACGTCAACCACTCGTGCGGCGACGGCTGGTTCTTGCCAATCCACAGGATGAAGTTATCAAATTGCTCCTGCACCGGAACGTGGCTCCAATCATCCTGGTAGGGCTGCAGGTCTGTGTCCCGTCGGAGGAAGGGCGGCGATCTCGCTTGTGCGTCGTATCGGAGGCGCAGCGAATGACTGAGCCGCGAATTGTTGATCGCCCGCTCCTGCATCAGGTTCTCTAGGACCACCTTGACGGTACCGCTAATTAGAAACCGGCCACATCGGAGGCAATCGATGGCATCAACATCGGCATAGCCGGCCACGGGGCCGTCGACGGACATTCCCGGAGTGCGGCATACCGGGCAGTTGCTCATGGCCAGCGTTCCATTCCCAAGGTGGAATCAACTCAAGATAAGCACTATGCGCAATATAACGTCCTTTATATTGCGTGCATAGAGGCATCAGCACCGGATCGGTGCCATCACATCGGATCGAAGAAAATCACTAACCTTCGTGCCGTTTAAATCGCTGCTCAAGAAGATTCATTGTCGTAAGAATGTCTGTCGCTCGTTCGCGGTGCACTGTACGTTCTTTAATCGCAAATCCGCCCGACAGTATGCTACTTACCCCAGTGATCACTACGACCGCCCAGGCAATCACGATGTTGCGCCCCTGCGGATCCGTTCCTATCCCACCGATCACAATTGAAATCAGCGTGGACAGAAATGCCCCTAAGAGCAGTGAAGCGAGCGCGGCAAACATCCAGGGCTCGCCATCAAGTCTCCCAAGCCGTTCCTTTAAGCTGTCCCATTCTTGACATGGGATCGGATATGCCTCACCCGACTTCGGCTGGAGTACATCCAAGCCCTGAGAAATTCTGATCGAGCCCGTGTCTGTCATTTCCGCGGCTCCTCTGTTCGAGGCGACAGCACTCCCGCCACAATCGCGTTGATCAACACAGTATTTCCACAATTCGCACATGTGATAGGCACTACGGGAATTACGGGCCCACCGATCACCACGTTTCCGCCATGAAATTCCATAAGCTGAAACGATGAGTTCTGGGCGTTCCAATTGGCAGCACCACACATTGGACATGGACGGCCTGTCCATTTTGCCGCGAGGTGAGCAATGAGCTTTTTATCGTCGATGCCGGCCATAGTTTCTCCACCCCTTGGTTGCAAGAATACGCATTAGCCACACAGTGCCAGATTCAGGCTTGGAGCGTCGGGTCCGCCTCACTGCTGGCCATTGTCTGTTGCCTTTCCATCTCGGGCATCTCCGCCACCCTCACGCTTGGGAAAAAGCGTCGGCCTTGTGGATTTCGGTGGCCGGTACTATTTGCCGTTTCCAAACGCGTACGCCAGCAAAGACTGGAATGCACCCAACGCCATCTCAAGCGCCTGCGCGGTTTGCTTCGACAGGCCCACAGCACTTTCCACCGCGCTCGCGAAGTGCGCTTGGGCGGCAACGGGTGGAATGGGCAAACGATACGAGCGGATATCGTTGGGAGAAATATGCGGAACGACGGTTTCGGTTTTCACCGCGTTGCAATGTGCAGCAAACGATGGATGACAGAGCGCGGCATAGATATAACCAGCGACCACTGTGGACTTGGGCCGTATTCGCGCGACACGCTGAACCAACAGTGCAGGAAGGTCGGTTTCCGAGATACGCGCAACCTTTAGGCCGGTTGATATCCACGGACGGTCCATCGCCAGAACAATGTCGCCTCGCTGAAGGGAAAAATTGTCGAACTCATCGCTTCGGTGTATTGGCCAGAAGCGAGCATCCGACCATTCGACTTGCTGCGGCAGAACGTTGGCCCCACGACAAAGGCGAACTGTCTCGCCTTCGGGCACAAACTCTGCGCTCTTGAATGGATACCCCGTAAGCAGCTCGATATGGTCGCGAAGCTCTGCAACTCCCCACCCCTTCGGATTCGTCGCCGGATCCCCAAACATATCCACAAACAGCGCCGGAATGATTTCCTTGGCCTTCTGCTCCGCCTCCCGCCGCATACGGACAATGTTCTCGGCGCGGGAGAGTTGATCAACAATGCGGCGCTGGTCACTAAGAGGTGGGACGGTAATTTCCCATGACTCTACCGCGGTCTTCCTAATTGACGGAGGGTTCGAGTCACTCGCAAAATCTGACAGATCTTTCGCTCGGAATTGGTAATACAGATACCAGGGATCAAGTTTTCCGGCGTCAGCGGTGACCCCCATGCAGTTGTTGTCAATGCAAGAGGCGCGTGTCAGTAGCCTCTTCTTGTTTGTTGCAATGGCCGCCCCGATCTTCGGGAAGATTACCGTGCCAGCCGGAAACGCTCTGGCTCTTAGCCGCTGCCGGACAACATCCGTAACCGTATGATTCCAAGCTCTGATTTCCGTTTCGTTCCCTGGCAAATTCATGTCACTTACTTTGAGGAACGGGAACGCGGCGTCAGACACCCCTTGATCAGCTATTGGGAACCCACTTCCGGATTCGACAGCTGCAACTTCCGATAGCCTAGTCATGCCTGTTCAGCCAGCGCCTCTCTCAGCGCCGCCACTTCCGCCTGAATTTCCCGCTCGAGCTCAGCGAGCTCATCCAGCAGCTCTCGCGGATCTTTGTGCACGGCCGTCGAGGCATTCACCGGTCTATATCGGCCGGCGGACAGATTGAACTCGTTGGCCCGCAGCTCGGCAGCATCCGCATACCACCACTTCTCATGCCACGGCGTCTTCGGGTCGCGCTGGGCCCATTCCGTCGCCTTTTTGTCCCGGGCCGCATAGGCGTCGACGAGCTCCGGTAGATCGTCCGCCTCGATGGGTGTGTCGTGATTGGCATCCAGCTTGTAGCCGTCGTTGTCGACGTGCAGGAACAGCACCCGCTCGGTGCTGCCGCCTTTCTTGAACAGGAGCACCGAGGTCTTGACGCCTGAATAGGGCTGGAACACGCCACCCGGCAGCGACAGGACGGCCTCGACCCGATTGTTCTCGATCAGCTGCCGGCGGATTTCCTTGTGGGCGCCGGTGGAGCCGAACAGCAGCCCCTCCGGCACGATGACACCGCAACGGCCGCCGGGTCGGAGCGATTCCATCATGTACTTGAGGAACAGCACCTCGGTTGCCTTCGAGTTGCCGATCTTCACGTCATCGACCACCCGGTCCGAATCGATCTTGCCCGCGAATGGCGGATTCGCGAGCACGACGTG
>CAZWSD010000341.1:0-4170 GCA_964636535.1 uncultured Acidobacterium sp.
CTGGGTCTGCAGGGCGCGGTCGTGCATGTGTCGATGGGCGAGGTTGCCGAGAGCGTGTTTATTTACCTGGGGATTCCGTTTGTGGCGGGTTTGTTGACGCGGACGGCGCTGGTGCGAGTGAAGGGGCGCGGCTGGTATGACACGGAGTTTGTGCCGAGGGTGAGCCCGCTGACGCTGGTGGCGCTGCTGTTCACGATTGTGGTGATGTTTTCGCTGAAGGGCAGCTACATTGTGCGGCTGCCGCTGGACGTGGTGCGGATAGCGATTCCGCTGCTGGTGTACTTCGTGGTGATGTTCCTGGTGTCATTCTGGATGGGGCGGAAGCTGGGGGCGGATTACTCGAAGACGACGACGCTGTCCTTTACGGCGGCGTCGAATAACTTTGAGCTGGCGATCGCTGTGGCGGTGTCGGTGTTTGGGATCAACTCGGGCGCGGCGTTCGCGGCGGTGATTGGACCGCTGGTGGAGGTTCCGGTGATGATCGGTCTGGTGAACGTGGCGCTGTATTTCCAGCGGAAGTATTTTCCGGATGCGTCGGCAGTGGGGGTGGAGCCTGTATGCGTTTCGCCGAGGCGCTGAGCGCGTGAGATAAGAGAACGGGCGCGGTTGCGATGGCAGCCGCGCCCGTTTTTGCTGGAAGGAAGGAGGGGTCTATGGCAATTGGTGAGTCAGCGTATCGATCGATGTTGTTGGCAAGTCGCCGCTTCCTGGTGGTGGCGTCGGCTTGAGAGTCCGGGCTTTCTGGGCGCGGCGACGCGGGAATTGGTTTAGTTCTGCCGCAGCAGGCGCTGTTGTTGCGGGGAGAGCGGTCGGTCGGTGTAGAGGGTGTTGTTGGCCACGTCCTGTATTTCGTAGAGGCGCCCATCGAGCAGTTTATGAATGTGGTGGTAGAAGTCGGATGGAACGTAGAGGAACTTGCGTTTGCCACGCCCCCACATGGCGGCGAGGTTCGTATCGCTGATGAAGACGTTGGGGGTGTCTGGGTAATCTGAGCCCCAGATCAGAGCCGAGCCGAAGAGGTCGTCTGTTCCGCCATTGTGTTTGGGATCGGGCTCGAAATACCAGTTCTTACCGTGAGCCAGGTACGCATAAGGGGGTGAAAAGTGATGGGTGTAGAAGATTACGGAAGAGCACTCGCTTTCGTCGCCATAGCAGATGAGCCTGTAGCTGTTGTTGTTGGCGTGGGTGAGGCGATTGATGGTGACGGCAAAGGGTTTGGAGGAGAGCAGGGAGGAGAAGCGGATCAATGCGATATGGGCGGCAATGAGGAAGACGGAGATGGTGAGGCCGACGGTGAGGGTCGAGGCGAAATGTCGAGCGCGGCGGCGCAGGAGCCAGGCGGCGAGGGGGCCGATGAGGAAGGAGGCGAGGGCCAGACCCGCGGGCAGGCGGAGGCCGGAGAAGGATCTGCCGGTGATATCGAAGATGTGCGACATCGCCATGGTGTAGTCGCCGACGCCGCGGCGGGCGAGGAGGGCCCCGACGTCGTTGCTGTAAGGGAGATTGCGGGAGATCCAGAGCCCCCAGCCGAGAGCTGCGGAGATGAGCAGTCCGATGACGGCGAAAGCAAGATGGCTGCGTCGCAGGGAGCGGGAGGTACCGGAGTTGGGGTCGAGGGCGTCGGGGCTTTCCTCGGCGGAGGCCAGGGCGCCGACGAGAATCATGAGCAAACCGAAGTACGCGGGAAATGTGTAGTACTGGTCGTTGGTACCGGAGATGCCGAAGAAGACAATGATGAAAACCGCGTAGATGGCCAGGAGCAGATTGGTGCGGGCGCGAAAGCGGAGGCGGGCCGCATGGAGCGAGGCATCAAGGGTGGAGAGATTTGGTTCGAGCAGATGGATGGTGTCTGTGCAGTCGGAGCGCAGTTGGAGGAAGAAGTTTTTACGGTTGCGCCAAGCGCGTCGAATGGTGATGGGGACGTAGATACTCCAGGGGAAGATCCAGAGGAGCTGACAGCTCCAATATACCCAGTAGGGTTCTTTGCCGTAATCGCGGGGGTAGCGAGTGCCGAGGAAGCGGAGGAAGTGCTCGTTGATGAAGTAGAAGTAGAAGAATCCGTGGACATTGCCCCAGGTGGGGACGTTTCCGACGGGATGTCCCTGGTCAGGATTGGCGAGGCCGCAGAGGATATGCCAGGGTGCTCCGATGGCGAGGAAGAGGAGAGTGCCTGTGACGAGGCGCATTTCGCGCCAGCGGCGCCATTCGCCGGTGATGAGCAGGTAGGGGATGAGGGCTCCCCAGAAGAAGACGATGGCGATAAGGCCCTTTGAGAGGAGGGCGAGAGCAATGGCGGCGTAAGCGATGTAGAAGCGGTAGGGTTTGTTGTCCTGCAGGGCGGTGAAGAACATGTAGAGCCCCAGGATGAGGAAGAAGATGAGGATGACATCGGGAATGAAGAAGCGGGTCCAGAGAAAGACACCGATGGCGGTAAGGACGGAGAGCGCGGCATAGAAGGCTGCGCGGTCGCCGTAGGCGCGCCGGCCCCAGAACCAGGCGAGGATGGCGAGTCCCAGGACGGACAAGGTCAGGGGCAGGTGCGTGGCGAAGGCGTGAAAGCCGAAGATCTCGTAGTCGACGGCGGCCATCCAGTAGTACATGGGTGGTTTTTCGAGGTAACGGACGCCGTCGGTGTAGGGAGTGACCCAGTTTCCGGTGACCACCATGTGAGCAGCGCACTCGGCGTGGGAGGAGTCTACCTGATTTTCCTGGGGAGTGGAAAAGAGGGCGGCGAATTGGACAGCGAGGAAGACGACGGCGAGGAGGGTCCAGGCTTTGGCGCGGGATTGAATAAGGGCCGGCGGCTTGCCTGGATCCGAAGCGGAGGTAGGGGTCTTAGCAGGGCGCGAGATGTTCACATTTTCGAGGATAGCAGCGGGAACGGGGTTAAAAATATAAGTAGATGGGGAGAAGGGATGAAGGCTGAGAGATTTTCTGCGGTGGCATCGCGACTGGAGGGGACGCTGGGGAGGTGCGAGGATGCCCCGGAGGTGGGAGCGATCCATCATGTGCGGACAGGATCGCGGCGGCTGGAGGCGGCGCTGGAGGGGTTGGAGCGGGAGACGAGAGGGAGCGCGGCGTTGTGCAAAAGTGCGGCGAAACTGCGCAAGCTGCTGAAGCGAATGAGAAGGCGGGCGGGGGTGGTGCGGGATCTGGATGTGCACCGGGGACTGTTGCAAAAGATGGTTGCCGAGGGCAAGGTAGGGGCGGATAGGGATGGGGGGGAAGGGATTGGTGGGGAGATTGGGAGACTGGACGCGGAGCTGGAGCGGCGTCGAGAGGGGAAGGCGGCGAAGTTCCAACAGCGAGCGGGTTGCTGGCGGGAGAAATTGAAGGAGCGGAGCGCGGCGGTGGTGGAGGCTGCGCTGGAGGCGGGTGATCCACCTGCCGGGGTGGAGGCGGGGGATCTGGCGCAGGAGAGCTTTGCGGCGTTGTGCGGGGAGAATCCGATACTGGATGCGGGAAATCTGCACGCGTTCAGGAAAGGGGCGAAGCGTGCGCGGTATATCGCGGAAGGGGGCGAGGACGTCCGGAGCCGGCGGACGGCGCAGCGGCTGAAGCGGGTGCAGGATGCGATTGGGATGTGGCACGACTGGGTGGTGCTGTGCGAGGAGGCGCGGGAATCGTCGGGCGGGGAAGAGACGGAGTTGGTAAAGCGGATTGAGGCGCGTTGCGAGCGGCAGTTTTGGTCTGCGATGAAGACGACGGAGCGAGCGCGCCGGGAGCTGCTGGGGGAGTGGCAGGGCAATTTGAAGAAGAGAGTGAATCGGGGCGCGGACAGCGCCAGGGCCGGACTGGCAAGGACCGCGTGAGAGCAAGGCAGGCCATCGGGCATGGTCGCGGGCGAGAGCTGCGTTTTTTTTGAGATGAGGACTGAGTGCGAACCTTTGCCGCAATCGATATTGGATCGAATTCGTGCCGTTTGAAGATTGCGAGAGTGGTGCAGCATGAGCTGCACACGGTATTTGAGGACCGCGAAGTGACGCGTTTGGGGGCGAGCGTGTTTGAGAGCGGGCTGATTTCGCCGGAGGCGATGGCGAATACGATTCGGGCGCTGAAGCGGTTTCACAAGGCGGTGCAGATGCACGGGGTGGACCGGGTGCGGGCGGTGGCGACGTCGGCGATGCGGGACTCGCGGAATTCGCGGGCGTTTCGAGCGTGGGTGAAGGA
>CAZWSD010000342.1:0-4145 GCA_964636535.1 uncultured Acidobacterium sp.
CCCAGCCGGAACTCGTTCGCCCGCGCAAACTCCTCGCGCAGCTCCGGCGTCTTCAGGTTCTCGCGAATATGCGCCAGCCGCTGCTCCAGCGCCAGAAGCGACTTCGCAATCGCCTCCGTATTCGTCTGCGCAATATCCCGCCACATCGAGAAAGGACTCGCCCCCAGCCGCGTCATCTCCTTCAGCGCCCGCCCGCCGATCGGCAGTAAATCCGCATCCGCCGCGAACTGCTCCTCCAGCAGCGCGCTCAACGCCGTTGAAACCATTTGCGGCAAATGGCTGATCCAAGCGCACAGCACATCATGCCGCACCGGATCGGTATCCAGCACCCGGCAGCCCAGCTTCGCCACCCACGCGCGCCATTCCTCCGCCAGTGCCGCCGCCCGCGCGCCCCGTTGCGCTACGCCCTCCGGCTCCGTAAACAACCACACCGCCCCTTCAAACAACTCTGCAGTGGCATTCGCAGCGCCGCCCACTTCCTTGCCCGCCATCGGATGCCCCGGCAAAAATCCCGCCTGCTCCGGGCCGTTGTACCGGCCCTCCGCCCGGGCGCACAGCACGCCCTTCACGCTGCCCACGTCCGTTACCAGTTGGTCCGGACCCAGCACCGGCGCCAGCCGCTCCAGCCAGTCCAGAATCGCAAAGACCGGCCCGGCCAGTACAATCACGTCACTCTTCCCCGCTAATGTAACTGCATCGGTTCCAATTTCCGTGATCGCGCCCATCCGCAGCGCGGTCTCCGCTTCGCCCGGCTTCGGATCCCAGCCCGCAATCACGCCTCCAAACCCACGCGAGCGCAACGCCATCCCGGTCGAAGCCCCAATCAGCCCCGTACCGAGAATCGCGATGCGCTCCATTGCCATGGCTTCGTTCAATCGCTCCATTTGCTTATGCGATGCTACGCCCAACCGCCGGAGCAATCATCCGCAACTGCCCCATCAGCTCCGTGAATTGCTCGGGATAGAGCGACTGCGCCCCATCCGATGCAGCTCTCTCCGGGTCGGGGTGCACCTCGACGATCAGCCCGTCGCAGCCCGCCGCCACCGAGGCCCGCGCCATCGCCGCCACCTTGTCGCGCCGCCCCACCCCGTGCGACGGATCCGCTATCATCGGCAGGTGCGACAGCGCCTTCACCACCGGAATCGCCGAAATATCCATCGTGTTCCGCGTGTACGTCTCAAACGTGCGTATCCCGCGCTCGCATAACATCAGGTCGTAATTGCCGCCCGACAAAATATATTCCGCCGAGAGCAGCAGCTCCTCTATCGTCGCCGCGATCCCGCGCTTCAGCATCGTCGGCTTCCGCACCTGCCCAATCTCCCGCAGCAGGTTAAAGTTCTGCATGTTGCGCGCGCCAACCTGGAAGACATCCACATACGGCATCATCAACTCGATCTGCGAAATCTCCATCACCTCGCTGACGATCAGCAGCCCCGTCGCATCGCCCACCTCGCGCAGCAGCTTCAGCCCCTCCAGCCCCAGCCCCTGGAACGAATACGGCGAGCTGCGCGGTTTGAACGCGCCCCCCCGCAGAAACTTCGCTCCCGCCGCCTTCACCTGCCTGGCCGACGTATAAATCTGCTCGCGGCTCTCCACCGAGCACGGACCGGCCATCACCACCACCTCATCACCGCCCACCGTCACTCCGTTCGGAAAGCGCACCACCGTCCCTTCCGGCCTCCATTTGCGTCCGGCCAGCTTGTACGGCGATGTAATCCGCACCGCCTCCGCCACCCCATCCAGCACTTCAAAATCCTTCACATCAAACGCCACCGGCGTGCCCACCCCGGCCAGCACCGTCTGGATCGCACCCGTCGTCTTGTGCACGTTGAAGCCCAGGTCCATCATGCGCTCAATCACATGTTGAATCTGTTCCTCGGTCGCCCTCTCGCTCATTGCAACTATCATGGTTACTTTTCCTCGCGCTTCTCCGCGCTCTTCGGCTGTGAGGCCAGTTCACTTCTCTGGACCGCCCGCATCACATCGATAATCCGCTCGTAAATATGAACCAGCTCGATATCCGGCAGCGGGCCCGGGTTGTGCGTTCGCACGTTGTCAAATACCACCCGCTCGCGATTCGGCTCGTACACCGGCAAATCCGTAGTCCGCTTCAGCTTTCCGATCTCCTGCGCCGCTTCCGCCCGCTTTGAGATCAGACGGACTATCTCCCGGTCCAGCTCGTCAATCTGCCGTCGCCAATCTTCAATATCCATCCTTCTCTCTCCACTCGCGCCTGGGCGGCCGCGCTTTGCTTAGGGCCTCTGAACAGACCCTCTATGAAAACACGCATGGGATCGGAGCAAACTGGGCCGTGCGCCGGCTCTACCTGTTCCCCTCATATCCAATCTGTAATAATCTCGATCACTTAACCAGAATTGCAGGATCGGCAGCAGGAACCGCGGGGCGCAGGCCCCGAATAAATCGCGCAATCGAACTGGGCGCTTCCGCGCGTCCAGCCTTCTCGATATTTGCAACAATCGCGCTGCCAATTACGGCCGCATCCGCAAACTCGCCTACCTCCGCCACATGACCGGCATTCGACACCCCAAAACCCACCGCCACCGGCAGCTTCGTATGGCGCCGCACCCGCTCCACCAGCGCTGCCGCGTCGGTCGCCAGCGAGGCCTGCGTGCCCGTGATCCCCACCCGCGAAATCGCGTAAATAAACCCGTCCGTCACCGCCGCAATCTTCTGCAGCCGCTCGTCGGGACTGGTCGGCGCCACCAGGAAGATCGGCGCAAGATGATGCCGCCGCAAGTGCTCCAGGTACTCCCCCGCCTCTTCCACGATCATGTCTGTCGCCAGCACCCCGTCCACACCCGCGCTTTCGGCATCCGCGCAAAAGCGCTCCAGCCCATATCGCAGCAGCGGATTCAGATAAGAGAAAATCACCAGGCCGGCCTGCGGCCTCTCGCGCCGCAGTTCCTTCGCCAGTTCAATCACGTCGCTCAGCCGCGTCCCGGCTTTCAGCGCTCGTTCGCTCGCCGCCTGAATCACAGGCCCATCCGCCAGCGGATCGCTGAACGGCACGCCCAGCTCCAGCACCTCCGCGCCCGCGTCCAGCGCGGCCAGCGCCACCTTGTGCGTCGTCTCCAGGTCGGGATCACCCACCGTCAGGTAGATGACCAACCCAGGCTTGCGGTCAAATCGAATCGGCACGGCGGCTACGACGCTCCCTTCAACTTCAGTTCCCGCGCGAGGATTCCCATATCCTTGTCCCCGCGGCCTGAAACATTGACCATCAGTATTTCATGCCGGTCGAGGGTGGGCGCAAGACGGATGCACTCCGCCACCGCATGCGCGCTTTCGAGCGCCGGCAAAATCCCCTCTGTCCGCGCCAGCTTCACCGTCGCCTCCAGCGCCTGCTCGTCGGTCGCCAGCGTGTACTCCGCCCGGCCTGAATCATGCAGCGCCGCATGCTCCGGTCCAATCGACGCATAATCCAGCCCCGCCGAAACCGAGTGCGTCAGTGCAACCTGACCATCGTCGTCCTGCAGCACGTACGAGTACGTCCCCTGCAGCACGCCCGGCGAACCTCCACGGAACCGCGCCGCGTGCATCCCCAGCTTCGTACCGTTGCCGCCTGCCTCCACGCCGATCAGCCGCACGTCCTTGTCTGGAATAAATTCGTAAAACGCCCCAATCGCGTTCGACCCGCCGCCCACGCACGCAATGATCGCCGTCGGCAGCCGGTTCTCCTTCTCCAGAATTTGACGCCGCGCCTCCTTGCTGATCACGCGATGAAAATCCCGCACCATCATCGGGTAAGGATGCGCTCCCAGCACGCTGCCCAGCAGATAATGCGTCGTGCGCACATTCGTCACCCAGTCGCGCATCGCCTCGTTGATCGCGTCCTTGAGCGTCTTCGAGCCTGAGCTCACGCCGCGCACTTCCGCACCCAGCAGCCGCATGCGCAGCACGTTCAGCTCCTGCCGCCGCATGTCCTCCTCGCCCATGTACACCACGCACTCCATACCCAGAAGCGCGCAAACCGTCGCTGTCGCCACCCCGTGCTGTCCCGCGCCTGTCTCGGCAATAATGCGCCTCTTGCCCATGCGCTGCGCCAGCAACCCCTGCCCAAGACAGTTATTGATCTTGTGCGCGCCGGTGTGCAGCAGGTCTTCGCGCTTCAGGTAAATCTTCGC
>CAZWSD010000343.1:0-4136 GCA_964636535.1 uncultured Acidobacterium sp.
GGGCGAGCAGACTCTGTTGGGGAGACACGGTTGCGGGATCAGAATGATTGAGGGGATTCCCACTGGTGGGTAGTGGCGCTGCGGAAGACGGCGTCGATCACCGACATGTTGGCGATGGCCTCTTCGAGGGGGACTGGGACTGGGGTGTTTTCGAGGATGGCCCGGGAAAAGTCGTCTCCCTGGAGGGTGTACTGGTCAGCGGTGGGGAAGGTTTCGGTGGCGATGTTGGCGCCGGTGATGTCTGAGCCGTCGTCGATGAAGAGGCGGGTGGGGCGGTCTTTGGGCATGTTGAAGGGGATTTCGAGCTGGATGCAGCCTTTTGTTCCGAAGAAGTGGACGCGCTGGTAGGGGACGAGCTGGGTGCTGCAGGTGAAGATGGCCTGTCCGGCGGGGAAGTCGAGGATGGCCGAGGTGAGGCGGTCGATGCGCATGGCGGGGTCTCTGTCTATGAGGGAGACGACGCGGGAGGGTTCCTGCTGGAAGGCGTAGCGTGCGGACTGGATGCAGTAGCAGCCGATGTCGAGGAGCGCTCCGCCACCGGTTTCAGGCATGTTTCGGATGTTGTCGGGGTTGGTGTTGAAGTAGGAGAAGAAAGCGGCGACGGAGCGGAGCTGGCCGATGCGGTCTTGCTGGATGAGCGCGCGGAGGCGCAGCCATTGCGGGGCGCTGCGGATCATGAAGGCTTCGCCGATTTTGACGCCGGTGCGGGCGCGGAGTTCGAGGAGGTTGCGGGCTTCGGGGGCGGTGAGGGCGATGGGCTTCTCGCAGAGGACGTGCTTGCCGGCTTCGGCGGCGCGGATGGTCCAGGGAACATGGAGCTGGTTGGGGAGCGGGTTGTAGATGGCGTCGATATCGGGGTCTGCGAGGAGTTGCTCGTAGGAACCGTAGGCTTTGGGGATGTGGAGGGAGGCTGCGGCGTTGCGGGCATTGTCGAGGTTGCGCGAGGCGATGGCGTCGACGGAGGAGAGCCTGCCGAGCTGCATGGCGGGAATGACTTTTTTGAGGGCGATATTTGCGGTGCTGAGGACGCCCAAGCGGAATTTTCTGGACATGGCAGCCATGATACGGCGAGTGGCGGGGGCAGCGCATGCGGTGGGTTGTTGGCGGGGATTAGAGTTTGAGGATCTGCTGCCAGAGGGAGTCGTCAATGGGGATGCCGAGGTGGAGATTTTCTTCGCGGATGCGGAGAGTTTGCTCGCCGGGATAGCGGACGGGCCGGGCGGGGTCGGCGGGCTGGGCGGCGTGGACGGAGGCGACGATGGCGTTGGCGATTTGGTCGGGGCTGAGTTGGTCCTGGTTGTCTTCAGCGAGCGCGGCGGGATTGATGGCGAGGAAGAGTTGGGAGAGGCCGGATTCGAGAGCGGGGTTGCGGGGAATCTGGTGGGTGGCGTTGCCGAGGGCGGTCATAGCGGCGACGGCGTCGAGGAGGATGCCGAGACCGGAGCCTTTCCAGTAGCCGATGGGGAGCGGGCGTTGGGAGGTTTCGATGGCGGCGGGGTCGCGGGTGAGATTGCCTTCGGCGTCGAATCCGCCGGGGACGGGGAGTTGTTCATTGCGGAGGCGATGGTTTTCGAGGGCGCCGTAGGAGAACTGGGAGATGGCCATGTCGAGGACGAGGGGCCCAGAGGCTCGGGGGACGGCGATGATGAGGGGGTTGTTTCCGATGGAGGGTACGGCGGCGCCCCATGCGGGCAGGTTGGGCAGCGTGTTGGTGAAGCAGAGGCCGATCATGCCGGCTTCGGCGGCCTGCCAGCCGTAGGAGCCGCCGCGCATCCAGTGGTTGGTGTTGCGGAGTGCGACGCAGCCGATGCCGTGAGCGCGGGCGAGGGTGAGGGCGCGGTCCATGGATGCGTGTGCGTTGAGATTGCCGGGACCTCGGTGGCCATCCCAGCGCTCGAGTGCGCCGAGAGCGGAGATGCGGGTGGGAGCGGCGTGGACGTCGACGGAGCCATTGCGGATGGTGGCGAGAAAGCGCGGGAAGCGGAGGACGCCGTGGGAGTAGACGCCGTCGCGGGTGGTTTCAGCGAAGAGACGGGCGCAGAGTTGGGCGCGGTCGTGGGTGAAGCCGTGGCGCAGGAGGATGTCGGCGAGGGTGGATTGGAGCTGGGTGAAGGGGATGCGGGGCATGGTCAGCTCTTAGCTTTGAGTCTTTAGCTTCCAGCGTCAAGAGTATTGCTTTGAGCATTTAGGGAAGTGGCCGCAGATTCGTCGGGTCCGCCTCAGAATGACGCAACTGTGGTGGTGAGTCAGGTGGCGGTGGCGAGGTAGACGCCGAACCAGTGCTGGGGGTCGGTCCAGGAGTGGGTGACGGCGAAGTTGCCGGAGGCGAGCAGGGCGGTGGCGGATGCGGGGGTGAATTTGTAACTGTTTTCGGTGTGAATGGATTCGGCGGGGGCGAAGTCGACTTCGAGGTCGAGAGCGGGGATGGAAACCTGCTGAGCGCGGGTGCTGACGAGGTGCATTTCGATGCGGGATTGGGCGGGGTTGAAGAGGGCGCGGTGTTGGAAGCGATCGAGGTGGAAGTTTGCGCCGAGCTCGCGGTTGATGCGGGCGAGGAGGTTGCGGTTGAAGGCGGCGGTGAGGCCGGCGGCGTCGTTGTATGCGGCGAGGAGCGGGGCGAGCGGCTTGAGGAGATCGACGCCGAGGAGGATGCGGTCGCCGGGGGCGAGTTGGCGGCGGATGCGGTCGAGGAGGTTTTGAGCATGGGGGGGATCGAAGTTGCCGATGCTGGAGCCGATGTAGAGGACGAGCCGGCGGGAGTTTGGGCCGTGACGGTGGGGAAGTTCGCCGAGGCCGGCTGTGTAGTCGCGGATGCGGGTATCCATGGAGAGGGTGGGGAAATTTTCGGTAAGGGATTTGCGGGCGGCGCTGAGGGCGGAGGCGGAGATGTCGATGGCGCGGTAGGTGAGCCGGGGCTGCTGGGCGAGGGCGGCGCGGATGAGCAGTCCGGTTTTGGAGGCGGAGCCTGCGCCGAGTTCGATGAGGGTGAGAGTGGCGTTTTCGGCGGCGGCAGCGGCGAGGATGGCGGGCGCGTGGGTGGCGAAGATCTGGCGCTCGGTGCGGGTGAGGTAGTACTCGGGGAGATGGGTGATCTGCTCGAAGAGTTGCGAGCCGCGGTGGTCGTAAAAGAGCGAGGGGGAAAGGGTTTTGGGGCTGGCGGTGAGGCCGCGGCAGACTTCGGGTGCAATCGTTGATGGCGCGGCGGAGGATTGTGCGGCGGCGTTGAGAACGGCAGAGGAATTACCGAGAGACATGAATGGCCTTACGGGTCCGGAGGGATGGATGGCTCAGGACAGGTTCTGTGCCAGGCGCAGGCCGGAGAACTGCCAGCGGGTGGCGGGTGGAAAGAAGTTTCGGTAAGTGGCGCGGATGTGGGAGGCGGGGGTGATGCAGGAGCCTCCGCGGAGGACCATTTGTCCGGACATGAATTTGCCATTATATTCGCCGATGGCGCCGGGAGCGGGCTGGAAGCCGGGATAGCCGAGGTAGGCGCTGGCGGTCCACTCCCAGGTGTCGCCGAAGAGCTGGGCGGGATAGGAGGCGAGTTGGGGAGGGCCGGGAGCGGGGTGCAGGCGGTTGGATTCGAGGAGGTTTCCGGTGATGGGGGCGGAGGATGCGGCGAGTTCCCACTCAAATTCGGTGGGGAGCCGGAGTCCGCGCCAGCGTGCGTAGGCGTCGGCTTCATAGAGGCTGATGTGGGAGACGGGGGTGGAGAGGAGATCGGCGAGGGGAACGGGGCCGCGGAGGGTGAAGATGGTCCATTGGCCGGAATCGTCTTGCGACCAGTAGAGCGGAGCGGTCCATTGGAGGGAGTTGACGGAGATCCAGCCATCGGAGAGCCAGAGTTCTGGGCGGCGGTAAGCGCCGTCAAGGATGAACTCGAGGTATTCGGCGCAGGTGACGGGGCGTGAAGCGAGGTGGAAGGGCTGGAGAAAGATTTTGTGGCGGGGGAGTTCGTTGTCGAAGGAGAAGCCTGGGCCGGAGTGGCCTGCCTGGTGGATGCCGCCTGGGAATTCGTACCAGTGGAGCGGCTGAGCCAGGGCGGATGAGGCGAGGGAGTCTTTTTGGTAGGCGGGCTGGAGGGGATTGGTGAAGAGGGCGTGCTTGATGTCGGTGAGGAGGAGTTCCTGATGTTG
>CAZWSD010000344.1:0-4135 GCA_964636535.1 uncultured Acidobacterium sp.
CAGTACAGCACGACGGGCGGCGCGGTGAATGCGTACACGGGATCGAACAATCCGAACTGGGAGTTTGCGGACAGTCTGAGCTGGGTACATGGCAATCAAGTGTTCAACATGGGGTTTGACTACCGGAAATGGCGCCTGATTCGTAACCTTGACGATGACTTTTACGGGGACTGGCAGTTCCACTCGAATACGGTGCTGACGAACAGCGCGAACTGTCCGAATGCGCCGGTTTCAGTCAACGGAGCGGCGCCGACGAGCCTTTGCGGCACGGGCAATGCGGTGGCGGATATGCTGCTGGGGTATTACAACACCGTGGCCGGGTTTGTGCCCGGTCCGCTGAGTCCGACGACGCAGGCCGGCAATCCTCAGCATCACGTGTTCATGTATTTTGCGCCGTATATTGAGGACGACTGGAAGGTGACCCGGAAGCTGAATCTGGACCTGGGGCTGCGCTGGGACTTCAGGGCGGCGGCCTACGATGCGCAGAACCACTTCTTCTGGCTGGACACGAAGAATCCGGAGGGCGGTCTGTGCTATGCCGATCCGGTGTTGTCAACGGACGGCGTTGCGCCAGGAGTTGGCGTGAACGGCGGGCCGATTCTGCGCTACTGCGGGAAGTATCCGCACCCGGGATCGAAGACGCCGTTTTCGCCGCGATTCGGGCTGCAATACCAAATCAACAACAACACGGTATTCCGCGGAGGGTTCGGGATATTCCATGATTCGTATGAAGGGCGCGAGATCGACGACTCGGCGGACATCTATCCTTACAGTATTCGGCTGAACGAAGTACCGACGAACGATCCGACGTTGCCGAAGTTTGGCAACCAAATGTTCCCGAGCTTCACGACGCTTGGGCCATTCCCTGAGTCCTCGCTGTCGTTCATAGCAGTGATTGAGTCGAACGACCCGAAGGATCCGTATGTGGAATCGTGGACGGCGGGAATCCAGCGGCAGCTTGGCCGTGGAACGGTGCTGGAAGCGAACTACATCGGGACGCACTCGCTGCATCTGCTGGACCGGCGTGATATCGCACAGCCGAACAGCATTCCGGCGGCGGACCTGCCGTACTGCCAGGCGAACCCTGCGGACGCAGCTCACGATTGTCCGACTTATACCCGGTTGCCGTATCCGAACTTTACCGGGATATACATCAACAGCGACTTTAGCGGATATGCCCACTACAACGCGCTGAATTTCAAGCTGACGCATCGCTCCCAGGCGCTGGCGGTAACCGCGGCCTACACCTGGGCGCAGAGCAAGGACGACAAGTCGGCGGCCGCCGGAGTTGGCGCAACGGGCGCGGGATTCCAGGGCTTCATGAACAATCATGATCCGTCGCTGGACTACGGCCTGTCGGATTTCGATGTGCCGCAGCGGTTTGTGGCGAGCTATATCTACCAGCTTCCGTTCGGTCGGGGCAGGCGGTATCTGGCAAAGGCGAACCGGGCGGAGAACGCAGTGATCGGCGGATGGCAGCTTGCAGGAATCACCACCTTCCAGTCTGGCTTCCCGTTCAGCGTTACGGCGACGGATGCGGCGGGCCTGCTTGGCACGTTCTTCCAGCGCGCGAATTACACGCCGGGGTGCAATGTGAATAATCATCCATCTGGCCGGTTCCAGCGGATAAACATGACCTGCTTTACGCAGCCTGCGATTGGTGTGTACGGCAACTCGAAGCGCAATTTTCTGCGGCAGCCGGGGATCGACGACTGGGACATGGGTTTGCAGAAGTCATTCCAGATTGTCGGGCGAATGCACTTCTCGTTCCGGTTTGACACCTTCAACACCTTCAACCATCACCAGTATGTTGTGAACGTGGGCGGGCTGGCGACTGGAGGATCGGGAGGAGGTTCTGCGATTGACAACGGGGTTGGAGATTCCCTGGCGGGGCAGATAACCAGCGCCGCGCCGGCGAGAATTATCCAACTGAGCGGGAAGATAACGTTCTGATAGTTGTAGCGTACCTCCGTTTCGAAGTCCTGCCTCGCCTGAAAAGGCGTGGCAGGACAATTTGTGAACGGGTTAGACTTTTCCGATGAAGTGCAAACGATATCCACGTTGGCTGATAGCGGTTGCAGTCGGTCTGTTGTTTGCGGCGAGCGCGAGCGCGAGCGCGCAGAGCAACCACGAGCAGCAGGAGGCGCAGCTTGCAGCCGCCGGGCAAAAGGCAATGGCGCAGGGCGATTATGCGACTGCGCAACAGGAGTTTGAGAAGCTGGAAAAGCTGGCACCCGGGGTTGCCGAGCTGCATGCGATGCTGGCGGCGATTGATTTCAAGCGGCAGGAATTTGGGAAGACGATCGCTGAAGTTCGAATTGCCCAGCGGCTGAAGCCCGGCTTGCCGAGGCTGGGGAGCCTGCTGGGAGTTGCTCTTTCAGAGGAAGGACGATTTGAGGAAGCCATTCCTTATCTGGAGAAGGGAGTTGGCGAGAGCGAGGATCTGGCGGTGAAAAAGATGTGTGGGCTGGAGTTGATGCGCGCCTACTCGAACCTGAATCGCGACGGTGACGCGGTTCAAGTGGCGGTGAAGATGAATCGGCTGTTTCCGAATGATCCGGAGGTGCTTTATCAAACGGGTCGGGTGTATGGAAACCGCGCCTATGAAGTGATGGAGAAGCTGCACGATACGGCGCCGAACTCGGTGTGGATGCTGCAGGCGCAGGGCGAGGCGAACGAAAGCCGGAAGGACTGGCCGGCGGCGATAGTTGCGTATAAGCACGTGCTGGTGCTTGATCCGGGTCGCCCTGGGATTCATTACCAACTGGGAAGGATCTACCTTGCGCAGTACCGTGCGACGCAGAGCGACACAGACAAGCAGGCGGCCATTGAGCAATTCAAGGATGAGCTGCAAGTGAACCCCGGCAATGCGGACGCGACGTATGAGCTGGCGAACATCCAGCAGGAGAGCGGGAATCTGACGGCGGCAGGCGAGGAGTTTGCGGCGCTGCTGAAGGAGGTGCCGGATTTTCAGGAGGCGTTGGTGGGGCTGGGCGGAATTGACCTTGCGAGGAATCAGCCTGGGAAGGCGATTCCATTGCTGGAGCGGGCAACGCGCAATCGACCGGACGATGCGGTGGCGTGGTGGCGGCTGTCGCAGGCGTACCGGTCAGTGGGAAACCGGCAGGGCCAGATGCACGCATTGGCGATTTTCGAGAAGTTGCACAGCGGAGCGGCTTCAAAGTTGCTGAACCCGCCGAGCATGGACGCGGTGACGCCGCAGCCGTTGTCGATTCCGAAGAGCCAATGAATCCGGATCGGTCAGGAGCGGCGTTTCCGTGCTAATGAGTTGAACCAGATAGAGCTGGAGGGAGTGGATGAAATACGGCAAGCTGGCGCTGGTGGCCACGATGGCGATGACACTCGGGGAAGTGGCGATGGGGGCGGGGCCTGCGCAACCGCCGGTGATCCAGGTTGAATGGAACCACACACTGCGTGTGTCGCAATCGACGCCGACGTTGCAGGTGGTGGTGAACCCGATGCTGAGTCCTGGTTCACCGCTGCACGATGGGGCGTTCCGCGCGCTGAAGAACCTGGGCGCGAATTATGTGCGCTATGTGCCCTGGCTGCCGTATCCGCAGATGGCGGTAGCGGAGTTGAAGCCGCCGACGGCGCACCATACGTATTGGGATTTCTCTCATATTGATCCGATAACCAAGGACTTTCTGGCGGCG
Organism: uncultured Acidobacterium sp.; assembly: GCA_964636535.1. Taxonomy (GTDB): domain Bacteria; phylum Acidobacteriota; class Terriglobia; order Terriglobales; family Acidobacteriaceae; genus Acidobacterium. Next base: position 3,675 of record CAZWSD010000344.1, read on the forward strand.
ACCCAAGGCCATTCGACGATTATCAACTTCAGCACGATACCGGAGTGGATGTTCAAGACGGCGAAGCCGGTCAGTTATCCGGCGAACCCTGACCAGGTGTACTGGCGCTACGAGCAGGGGACGCATTTACAGGATCCGAGCGGCAAGCAGTTGGGCGACTACTACGCGCGGCTGGTGAGCTGGTATACAAGAGGCGGATTCAGAGATGAGGACGGCAAGTGGCACGAGTCCGGTTATCATTACCACTTTCCCTATTGGGAAGTGCTGAATGAGGTGGACTTTGAGCACCAAACGACACCGCAGCAGTACACGCGCCGCTACGACGCCATTGTTTCAGCGATTCACCGGGTGAGCCCGGAGACGAAATTCGTGGGGCTGGCGCTGGCCGATCCGTCGGGCGATCCGCAGTACTTCGAGTATTTCCTGAACCACAAGAATCATCGTCCGGGGATTCCGATCAA
>CAZWSD010000345.1:0-4128 GCA_964636535.1 uncultured Acidobacterium sp.
CCGATGTCTCATGCTGACCGGCGCATTAAACGAGCCCTTGATCAGAGGCTCCCTAGAATCGCGCCGCCGGTGCCGTTGCCGCCGAAGGTCTGGAACTGATTTGCGCCAGTGGGATTGTAGGTGTTCGGGAAGTCGTAATTTTCGTAAGTTTCGCCGAGATAGGCCTGGTTGACCATGTGGTCATTGATTGCCCAGGTGTGGCCGATAACCCAGGAATAGCTTTTATCGAGGAATGGGAAGGTTTCCGGGTCGCCGGGGAATTGGATGGCGTTCTGTGTGCTGTTGATACGGGTTACGTGGGTGACCGCGAAGAGCTTCATCTTGCTGTTGATGGTCCAGTCAAGGCGGGCGACGTAGTCGTTCTCCTTGTAGGGGAAGGGCGCATTGAAGCGGAAGCCGGCGGTGTTGAGTCCGTCGCCTATGGAGAAATCGTTGGCGTGCGGATAGCGCGAGCTGAATAACTTGAGGAGGGCAGGATTGAAGCCGATGCCGAGCGGGTCCAGAGAGGCGACCTGTGCCGGGGACAGGGATTGGTGAGCGCCAGTGTTGTCGATGTAGGTGAGTGTGCCGTTGCGGAAGGAGTCGAGGGGAACAACCCGTGTTTCGACATTGGAAAGCGTGTCGCGGCGGCCGTTGTAATCAAAATAGAAGAAGAGGCGGTTTTTGAGGATGGGGCCGCCGATGTCGCCGCCAAACTGGTTGCGGATGAGCGGAGCGCGCGGCACGCCGGCGTTGTTGCTGAACCAGTTGTTTGCCTCAAGGTCGGTGTCGCGGTGATACTCGTTCAGGTCTCCGTGGAAGTGGTTGGTGCCGCTCTTGGTGACGAGTTCGAAGTGACCGCCGCCGCCGGCCATGGCATTGGACTGATCGCCGGCGACGACGCCGCGGAACTCCTGAACGGAGTCGACGGGGGCATTGGCGACGATAGCGCCGAACTGGCCGGTGGCCATGTCGTTGACGTCGAGGCCGTCGAGGGTGACGCGGTCCTGGTCAACGCGGGCACCGGTGGTTGCGCCGGTTTGCGAGGAGTTTCCTCCGGATGAGACGCCAGGTTGCTGGGTGAAGAGCACGGAGGGGCTATCGCGGTTGGCGATGGGCAGATTCTGGAGGAACTGGACCTGGAAGTTGTTGCCGAGGGTGGCGTTGGTGGTATCCAGGGTAACGTCCTGGCTGGCTGCCGAGACGGTGACGGTCTGGCTCTGCACGCCGAGGGGCAACTTCACGTTCTGGGTACGGGTAGCGGCGACGTTCATATAAACACCGGAGACGGAAACCGTCTTGAACCCGCTGTGGGAGAAGGTGATGACGTAATCAGGCCCCGGCTTGATGTCGGTGAGCGAGTAGGTTCCGGCGCCATTGGTGACGCCGTTGTAGGTTGCTCCGGTGGAAGCGCTCTTGATGGTGACATGAACGCCGGGGATGGCGGCTCCGGTGGGATCAGTGGCTGTACCGGTGATAGAGGCCAACTGTTGCGCCAAGGCGGACGGCAACGCGAGAACAGCCAGAATTGTGAACAATGCGAGTGCAGTGAGAGGTCGCTTGAAACTCATCTTGGTCTCCCTGGGGAATTGGTGATAGTCGATGCGTCTGTGGTTCAAGGTGGGCCCGACTGCTGGTACGAATGACCGAACGAGAGCCCTCGGCGTGACGAGTCTCCCAGGTGTTACTGCTTGCTCGCGTCTGATACATGTGGAAGTAGCACGGCTGCATAGCGGAGGCGAGGCCGATTGAACAGAACGTGTCACCTGAGCAAATCAATCACCAAAAAGTGATCATTCAGCGTGAAGTTTTTGTCAGGTTCTGTCCGGATTCCAAGGAAAAAACAGGGATGATGTGTATCTCTATGATTGGAATAGATTTAAGGTTTACCTGCGGTTCGCCGCCAGTTTGCGATCCTGCGATGCGGGTGCGTTTGAGCATGGCACTCAAGCTGATGGCAGCCCGTGGGTTGTGCTGGCAAGATTCTGATTCTGGTAGCTTTGAGCCGGTGGTCTACAAATAAATGTAGACCTGTGGTTGCCGGATAGGGAGCAATGGGAGGCACTGGATTTGACATGTTTTGAAATGCAAACGATTTTCTCGCGCTTTTGGTGAGCAAGGAGGGAAGGGCGGCCTTTCCATGGAGAAAAGCCGCCCTTCCGTGGATCAGTGCCAGGGACCGTGTCGTTTGGTGATGATCGAGGAGTGATTTCAGACTGTCGGTTCGTGCTGACGGTGGCAGGAGCTTTCGCCGCCGCAACAGCAGCGATGAGCGCCTTGCTGGTGATTGGCGTGGTCCGCGCGCTGGCCACATGGTTCGTGCGGCTGCGCCGTGGCGAGTGCTCCCCGACGGAGCATTTCCGCGAGTTGGGGCAGGGGAACACCGGAGGGGCCGAGCCAGGCGCGAATCCCCGCGGCTTGGAGCAGGCTGTATGCACCGGGCCCGATTGCAACAAAGACGATGTCTTTGCAGCCGTGCTTTGTGATGGCTTCGACGACCGTGCGGCCTTCGAGGGTGGTGTTCTCTTCGAAAAGGATTTGACCGTTTTCATCGAGGATCGCAATCCACCTGGCTTTTGCGAAGTGGGGTGAGAGAGCCGAGTCGTTGCGATTCAGAAGGGTGAGGAAGGCGGACTTGCTCATTTGCTTCTCCTGAAGGTGCATATTACACCTACCTGGGAGATTGCTCTGTGACGCGGGCTGGAAATTGATCCAGCGGGCGTCGCGGCGGGATGGACCTCAGGAAGCGGTTCGGGGGGATTTGCGGAGGTGGGAGGCTTTTGCGTCGCGGGCGAATTGCTTCATGGATTTCGAGAGGTGGTCGAGGACGGCGGCCCATTCGTCGAGGTGCCGTTCGCCGGCCGGGGTGAGGCGGTAGAGGCGTCTGGCAGGACCGGCGCGGCCGGTTTCCCACTCCGATTTTACGTTGCCGTTCTTCTCGAGTTGGCGCAGGACGCGGTAGACGGCGCCCTTTTCGATGGCGGAGTCGGTGAGGGCGTGCTGCTGCAGCCGGGCGGTGAGGTCGTATCCGGTGGATCGGTCGTTTAATTTGAGCAGGAGCAGGACGATGGGTTCGACGAAGCGATAGAGATTGCCCATGGCGCAGGTGCAGGGATAATCGTCGGCGTGGCGTGGGCAGAATCTTCCAGGCACGTGGCATCCTCCGGGAGGGCCGCGGTCCGGCGCGGCGTCTACCGGTACGCTAACACAGGGGTTGGACGATGATCGTTCTTCGGGGAGCGAGGCGATCCGGTGCGAGTATGATCTAGGTGGGAGAAACACCTAATGTGGAAATCAATCGTCTTCGGGGATCCGGTAACGGCGCAGAGCGACCGCGAAATTCGATACCTGCGGGGCAGCGAGGAGGCTGGCAGGAGGGTGTTGCGGGCGCGGCCGAATTCGGGCTGTTTTGTTTGCGGAGAGGACAATCCGCATGGGCTGCATATCCGGTTTGAGCGGACCGAAGGCGGCGAAGCGGTGGCCGAGTGGATTCCCGGGAGGACGATGGAGGGTTTTGAAGGGATTGTGCATGGTGGGATTGTGAGCGCGGTGCTGGACGAGGCGATGTCAAAGGCGGTGGCGGCATCCCAGACCGAGGCTTTGACGGTGGAACTTCGCGTGCGGCTGCGCCGCAACCTGGTCCCGGAGCGAAGCTGCCGGGTGCGGGGCTGGGTGAGCAGCCGGAAGGGGCGCATCACGAGAACGGAGGCCACGTTGACTTCACGGGATGGAAGGGAATATGCGCATGCCTGGGCGACATTTTTGAGTTTGAACGGGGTCCTGGGGGCAGCCGGCGGGGAGATGCGGGCAAGGGTTAAGTGATTGGGAGATAAAGATCAAGTGGCAGCGCGGCGAGAGCCGGGCGCAAGAGTGGGCGCTGTTGAGAGAGGTGAGAACGCAGGCTGCGCGGGAAGGCGCGAGCGGGTGCGGATGGAGCGCCGGCCGCGAGCGCGGAGGCTGGAATCGCAGAATCCTGCAATGGCAGGAAGCCGGGAGGGGGTGGTGTTTGTTGCACTGCGACGTATGGTGACGGGTTTCGTTACAAACTGTTTAAGAATGGATAGGAAAACTGTTGGCGGTTCAAAAGGGTCTGCTTTCTGTGCGATGCTTGAAGGGGCGTATTTTTGCGTCCTGGAATCCTTATAGGCA
>CAZWSD010000346.1:0-4089 GCA_964636535.1 uncultured Acidobacterium sp.
AAATGTTGCATTTAAGGCCGTAACTGATTGAACGCACGGCATCGGCCGTGCAACACCGCCGCGGCGAAAGACGGGCATTGCCCCAGTTTGCCCGGAGGCATCCATAGGCTGATGGCAGTACACGAGCAAATTTGGGTCAAGGTGAACGCGCCGGTGGACTCGGGGATCGCGGGGGTCGTCGCCGCCCTTGCGGAATTCGATACGCTGGAAACGGTGGAGAGCTGCGAGGGGACGGAGGGGACGCCGGCCTGGGTGTGCTTCCGCTACGGATCGTACTGGGATCGCCCATGGCGCCCGCTGGCCGAATTTGTCCTGGGCACGCTGGGACCCGCCCTGCTTGACGCAGTGGGGGATGATGCGGGCGTCAGAATCCAGTGCACGCCGAGCGGAGCGTGTTTCGGAGAAGTCACGATGCGGCCCGGGGCCGCGCTGCGCGTCCGCGCGGCCCTAAGCTCTATCGCACAGTTGGCTAACGCTTCCCGACGCCGTAGGTCGGAGTGTTGCGGTGGCACGTCTGACACATCGCCAGAGTGTTGCCGAGCGTGTAGGCACCGCCGGCCGTAACCCGGTGGGCCTCCCATTCCCCGCGCAACATCGCGTTACAGCGGCCCGTGTGGTGGGCGCAAGTCTTCATCCTGCACTCGCACTTTCCAGCGGCCCGATTGAAAAGGTCATCTCGGAAGGCCATAAAAAATCACCCCCTCTCCGCCCATTAGGCGGCGAACCGCCTCTCGCCGTCGGGCAGCTCGGCAATCTCTTCCAGCGTCCAGACATGATCCGCGATCCCTGCTTCCATAGCGGGCGTGACCCGGAGGCTCTTGTGGACGCGGCCGAAGTTGTAGTAGAGGAAATGCAGTGCTACGGCATGCGCGTGATGGTCCAGCTTCTTTGAAAAGGCGTTGGTTAGCCGAGCGAACCGCCGCACGGGCATGCGCATCGTGAGGTTCTGGCGCTCCACGAAACTAGTGGAAACGTGCGTCGGATCGGAGTTGCCGGTGACGGTTTTCATGTCGGAGCCGGCGCACCGCGCCGGGCCGTAGCGGCGCTCATCGTCTCTCGGAACTTCCCCATAAATCTTGTGCAGGGTGGCGAAATCCACGTCCAGCCCAGTCGCCCCTTCCGCCGCGTTCAAACAGGCCGCGTGGCCGTCCACGGTGGCCTGTACGCGGCCCTTTAGCCGCGCGGCAACGTCGCACATGAAGTCATATGCCCAGCCCCCGTCGCGGCCGCCAACTAGGTAGGAGACACAGAGCTTGGAATCGGAATCCAGCGCAACCCACGTCCAGACATCGCCCATGCAGCTGCCGCGCTGCTCTCCGGTGGTGTTCTTCGCCCTCGCGCCTACGAATGACCAGATTTCGTCGCACTGGATTCGGCGCACCCGCAGATTGCGGGCCGCCGCATCGTGGTACGCCGTCGCCGCCGTTCCTGCGTCGACTAGCAACTTGGTAACGGTGTTGATGGAGCACCCGACCAAGCGCGCGGCGGCGCGGAGGCTGTTGCCCCCAACCAAAAGGCCGATGATCCGGGCGCGGGTCTCAATCGGGAGCCGATTCACGATTCCATCATAGCGGAGTCAGGGCAGATTGTCAAGCATAAATTTCAGTTTAATGCATGTAGTTCATTTCATGTTTACATCCCTGCCGCCTTTCCCTATACTGGTTTTGGACGGGTAAGACCGCGAGCGAGATGGAGGTCCAGTACCGCGACGATGACCTGGCACTTGCCGAAACCGATATGGCGGCACGGTCTAGCCTGCCGGCGGCGGTCATCAATTCGCTACGTCGCAAGCTGGAAGTCATCCGCGCCGCACCCGATGAACGCACGCTACGGAACTGGAAGAGCTTGCATTTCGAGAAACTAAAGGGCTACAGGGAAGGACAACACTCTATCCGCCTGAATGATCAATGGAGACTGATCTTTTCGTTGGACACTGGGTCCAATCCGGTCAGGATGATGATCCTCGGTGTCGAGGACTACCACTAGCATAGGAGGACGACGTCATGCCGCGCGCACGCGCACATTGGACGGTTCATCCTGGCTCCCACATCCAGGAGGAGCTGGGCGCAAGGGGATGGTCCCAGCGCGATCTGGCATTTATCCTGGGCGTGGCAGAGCAGTCGATAAACGCGATCATCTGCGGCAAGCGCGGTATCAGTCCGGAAATGGCGAAGGCGTTGGGCGACGCCTTCGACGTGGCCCCGGAGTTCTTTGCCAATCTCCAGAGGGCCCACGATCTATCCCAGGCGAGGAGTCCCGACCCGAGCGTAGCCGTGCGGGGCCGAATGCAAGCTGTGTACCCCGTCCGGGAGATGATTAACCGCCGGTGGATCGAGAATTCCGACGCGGGGATGCTAGAGCTTCAATTAATGCGCTTCTTCCAGGCGCCGTCCGCTGACGCGATTCCCTACCTTGCACACGCCGCGAAAAAGAGCAGTTACGAAGAGCGCGAGGTGCCTCCGCCGCAGCTTGCGTGGTTGTTCCGGGTGAGGCAGATTGCGCGCTCGATCATAGCCCCTGCCTTTTCGCCGGAGTCCCTGCGCAGGGCGCTCGGCAATCTGGAGACGCTGCTCGCAGCGCCGGAGGAGGCGCGCCGGGTGCCGCGCATTTTGACCGAGTGCGGCGTTCGATACGTCGTTGTGGAAAAGCTGCCAAACGCGAAGATTGATGGAGTATGCTTTTGGCTCTCTGCAAATAGCCCCGTAATCGGCATGTCTCTCCAGCACGACAGGATTGACAACTTCTGGTTCGTGCTGAGGCATGAGTGCGAGCACGTTTTGCGTGGTCACGGCAGGTCCGTTGAAATGATCGACGCCGACCTCGAAGGCGAAGGAGGGGCTGAGGAGGCGTCCTCCCTTTCGACGGAGGAGCGGCAGGCCAATTCCGCAGCGGCCGAGTTCTGCGTTCCCCGCCAACAGCTCAGTTCCTTTATGGCTCGCAAGTACCCGTTTTACTATGAGCGGGACGTTCTCGCTTTTGCCAGGACGGTGAATCGTCATCCGGGCCTTGTAGTTGGGCAAATGCGAAAGCGGCTCAACGACTTTAGGTATCTTACACGCCATCTCGTGAAGGTCCGGAGCCTCGTCATCCCCGGCGCAACGGTGGACGGGTGGGGCAGTGTTGCCCCTGTGGACCTGTGAACGATTCCGCGAGGAGGGAGGCATATGCGCAATCAATCGGACCGGCTTCAAAAGATTTGGCACTCATACGAGGCCCGGAACAAGCACCGTCCCGCCAGCGCCCGGCAGGCGGTCGAGTGGGCGGTACGCGACGGGCTGCTCACGCCGCCTGAAGTTGACCCACTAGAGGTTCTGGCAGCTCAGATGGCACACGCGCTCCGAGAGGAGTACCAGACCGACGCCCAGGGCCGAAGGTACCGGGTCAATCATGCGCTGCGGATTACAAAGGCGGGCGTCCAGTACACCCTTTGGGCTAATCTCTGCCATGCTCCTTACGCCCATATGGTGAGGGCATTCGCCCAGCGGCGAGAACAAATCGTCAGCGACTGTGTGCAGCTAAAAACCGACGCTGACGTGTACAACGAAATTGCCCGCGGCGCGAATGAACCGATCCAGATCGTGCTCGATTTCAGGGCCGATGTCGCGGAGCGTCAGTCTGTTCAGCGTCCTGTGTCTTCCAGCGAGCTTGGGCGGCTAGCCTAGCTATATCCTCGCGCTCGTCGCGGGTCAGACGGGACGCCCTAGACCGTCCGCCCTTCAGGCCCCCGGCTTGACGTCTGTCAGGATTCCGCTTCTTCTCGCTCACCCGATCCTCGGTCTCCCCCGTGGCAATATCCACGACGACCTTGGCGAGCTGGCCGGGATCGCGCGGACGCTTGGGCATGCCCCATTCTCGCACCGGGGCCGAGCTCGCCACCCTAGTGTTGAGTCGGAACTGAGAGGCTGCCGAAAAACGCCCTCCGCGGCGTCCCGGCGAAGGCCAAACAGCACGATGACGAAAACCCGCTGATTTTGCCGGCCGCCGTCTCAATCCAGGACGACCAGGTTCCATTCCACCGCTGCTCTCCCGGCTCACCGCCTCAGGCCCCCAAGCGGTCGGAGAGAAAACGGCGCAGCGTCTGCTGGTGGT
>CAZWSD010000347.1:0-4072 GCA_964636535.1 uncultured Acidobacterium sp.
CAACAATACACTCACCGCGATTCTCATCGTCGCCATGAAACAATCCGACATCGCAGCCCGTCAGCGCGCCGAACAAGAAGACTGGCAGCGCAACGGCGTTGGCGGCATCGTCAAATCGGTCGACCTTTCCGCCAACACCATCCTCCTCGCGTCAACCTCGCGCAACATTACCATTCACGTCCCGCCGTCCACCAACATCCGCAAATACGCTGACAATTCAGTCGCATTCAAAAATACCCGCCCGTCCTCGCTCTCCGCCATTCAGCCCGGCGATCAGCTCCGCGCCAAGGGCACGCACAGTCCTGACGATCGCACGGTCACCGCCAACGCCATCGTCTTCGGTGATTTCCAAAACATCGCAGGGTTGGTACTCTCCGTCAATCCCGCCAAAAACACTCTTACTGTCAAAGACCTGGCTACCAAGAAGCCCGTCACGCTCGCAGTGGATACCAACTCTACGCTCCGCCAGTTACCCCAACGAGTCGCCGAATTTGTAGCGATGCGCCTGCACGCTATGAAGGAAGCCAACCAAGGCCAACAGAACCAGGCCAGCGAGGAAGCTCGCCGCAGGTATAACCCCAACGGCCATCCGGGAGCTGAGCACACCGGCCCCGAACAGGGCGGCGAAAATGCCTTCAATCGGGTCCTCGACCGCGCAACCCCAATTCAACTCTCCGATCTGCACAAGGGCGATGCCGTAATGGTTGTCGCCTCAAAGGGCTCAATCAGCCAGCCAGGCATTGCCCTCACGCTGCTGTCTGGCGTAGCACCCATGCTCAGAGCTTCCCGAAAGGCCAGCCAGAGCATGTTCTCATCCTCGTGGAGCCTCGGCGGTGGCCAGGCAGCCGGAGGATCGGGAGGATCCGGCGGCGGAGGCCAAGGCGACAGCACCCCGCAGCAGAAGTGAAACCCAGGCTCGTATAAACACGACCGTTGAAAGCAGGATACTTGTGATTCTCAGGAATATTGTCCGCTCTTTTTCTGTACTTGTTGCTCTGGCCTCACTGACTGGCGGTACCTTAGTATTCGCGCAGTCCGCTGCCACTGGCATCCGTGGCAGGGTTGCCGACCCAACCGGCGCAGTCATTCCCAACGCGACGGTCTCTGTCACGACCCCCTCTGGAAAGGTCGTCGCCACCGCAACATCCTCCGCCACCGGCTCATATCGCGTCACCCAGATCGCGCCCGGCGTATACAACGTCGACATCACTGAGCAGGGTTTCGCTCCCTTTCAAGGAGAAGCCGTCAGGGTCACGGCCGGCCATCTGACCAACGTCAATGCCACACTGGCCATCGCCGTCCAACAGCAGCAGGTCCACGTTCATGCCGAGGAACACCAGGTCAGCACCAGCCCTACATCCAACGTCAGCTCCATCGACCTCAAAGGTGCCGCGCTCAACGCTCTTTCTGACGACCCTACCGACCTGCAGAACGAACTCGAAGCGCTCGCCGGCCCAGGAGCCGGCCCCAATGGCGCGCAGATCTACATCGATGGCTTCTCCGGTGGCCAGCTGCCTCCCAAGTCCGACATCCGCGAAATCCGCATCAACTCAAACCCCTTCTCCGCGCAATACCAGCGCCTCGGCTACGGCCGCATTGAGATCTTCACCAAGCCCGGCACCGGCCACTGGCATGGTTCCTACCACACCATGGGCAATTACTCCGCATTCAATGCGCAAAACCCCATTCTCAATGCCAACCTCCTGCCCGGAGAAGCCGCCAACATCCAGGAGCCCAGCTACTACGCATACATGATGTTCGGCAACTTGAGCGGCCCACTCCATAAAGGACTGGACTTCAATCTCAACGTGTTCGCCCGGCATGACGCCAGCCAGACCATCATCAACGCGCTCAATCCGGTTCCCAATGCCTCCGGCACCCTCCCCACTCTCAACGAGGCATTCGCCACCCCCTCGACGCGCTTCTTCATCGGACCGCAAACCAGCTTCTCAGTCGGCAAAAACAATACCTTCACGGTCCGTTATGCCTACTTTCGCGCGCACAGCACCAATAGCGGCGTCGGTGGAACCTCGCTGCCGGAGCAAGCCGTCAACTCCACCTTTTATGACAGCACCGTTCAGGTGGGAGACAGCATCATCATGGGCAACCATCTCGTCGATGACATCGCCGTCCAGATTCACCACAACAGCAACCACAGCGCCGCCGTCAGCTCCCTGCCCAGCGTCACGCTTACCAGTGGATTCACCACCGGCGGAAGCACTTCACAAACATCGCGCTCTACATCCAATAACGTGGACCTGCACGATTACTTCACCGCCAGCGCCGGCGCCCACAGTATCAGTTTCGGCGGCCGCCTCCGTACTTTCAATGACACCAGCTACTCCACCGCCGGCTCCAACGGCTCCTACCTGTTCCTGAACCAGTCCCAATATCTTCCCACCACCGGTAGCCCAACACCCCAGCAATACTCCTACACAAAAATCAACAATCCCACTTCCAAGGCCTTTCTCATTGACACAGCGCTCTTCTACCAGGACGACTGGAACGTGAATCGCCGCTTTGAATTCAGCTACGGCGTGCGCTGGGAGTCACAAAACGACATCAACGACCACAACGACTGGGCACCGCGTATTTCGCTCGCCTACGCCCTCGACGGCAACGCCAAGAAAAAGGCCAAAACCGTCCTCCGCGCCGGTTACGGCTGGTTCTACACTCCCTTTAATATCGGCGAGTACCTCAATACCGTCCGCTTCAACTACAGCACCACCGCTGCGCCCAACGAGCAGCAATTCACCATTACAAATCCTTCCTTCTACAACCCTAACCAGATCACCCCCATTGACTCTACCTCCTCCACCGCCTCGGCGGCTGCGCCCACCTACTACACCATCGACCCATACTTCCACGTAGCCAACGATATGGAAGCGGCCGTCGGCATTGACCGCCAGCTGGCGAAAAACGTCACCAGCAACGTCACTTACCTTTACACCCAGGGCGTCCACCAGTACCTCACCAACAACCTCGGCGCTTTGCCCAACGTAAACGTGGATCCCACCACCCATACCTATACGCACGAGGTCAGCTCGCCAACCCAGAACATCTATCAGTACCAGTCAGGCGGCATCTACAAAGAGAATCAAATCATCGCCACCATCCACGCCTACTTCAAGACACTCACCTTGTTCAGCTATTACAGCTACAGCAACGCCAAGGCCGATACCAGCGGCATCGGCTATCACCCCACCGTAGCCAGCAACCTCGGCATCGACTACGGCCGCGCGAATTTTGACGTCCACGATCGCTTCATGCTCCTCGCCACCATTCAGGCTCCTTGGCGGCTCACCTTTGCCCCCATCTTCTTCGCCTCTTCGGGAAGTCCTTTCAACATCACCACCGGGACCGACCTCACCGGCAGCAACTTCTTCAACTCCCGCCCAACCTATGCCGCAAGTTGCACGGAGCCAAACACAATCAAGACCCCCTACGGCTGCCTCGACGCTGTACCGATTGGCACGGGCTCGGCCCCGATCGGCACAAGCGAGCGCATCATTCCCTACAACCTCGGTACTGGCCCATCCAACTATGGCCTGAACATGCGCATCAGCAAGGTCCTCGGATTCGGGCCTAAAGTTCAGGGTGGCGGAAACGGCGGCTTTCACGGCCGCGGTGGCCGCGGACTCGGCGGACGTGGCCTGAGCGGCAATTCAGGTCCCATCGGTCGCTTTAACGCCTCCGTACCCCGCAAGTACACACTCACCCTCGCCGCGTTCGGCACAAACCTGATGAATCACGAAAACCTCGCCCCGCCGAGCGGAACCATCGGACTCACTAACATAAGCCAGAACCCTACGGCCTGCGAAGGCAGCAATTACCTCACCACAGACACCGCGGGAACCACAGCCTGTGCAACACGCTTCTTCCTCAAATCACAGAGCCTGGCCGGTGGCTTCTTCAGCCGCAACACCTCCGGCAACCGCAGCATCTTCTTCGAGGCAACCCTCAACTTCTAAGTTGAGGGCTGCCCCCGATCAACCAGCAACGATTTTTGATTGACGCCAATCCATATCACAGTTACGCTAATTACATGAGCTTCGCCATGACCATGGTCTGT